>NZ_JBQEOV010000023.1:0-91810 GCF_052045435.1 Acidovorax sp. 22279 | reverse complement strand
TGCCAAGAAGGCCGTAGCTGCGAAGAAGGCTGCACCCGCCAAGAAGGCAGCAGCACCGGCAAAGAAAGCCGCTCCCGCCAAGAAGGCCGCAGTAGCCAAGAAGGCCGCAGCACCTGCCAAGGCAGCCCCCGCAAAGAAAGCTGCCCCGGCCAAGAAGGCCCCCAAGGCGCCTGCCCCTGCGGCCGCTGCCCCTGCAGCACAAACCACGCTGAACCCTCAGGCAGCCTGGCCTTTCCCTACGGGCAACAAGCCCTGATCCTGGCGCGCCACGCGCTCAACCCGGTGCAAACGCACCGGGTTTTTTTTCGTCTGTATGCAGGTCTGGGCACTCCCAAGAGCTACCTGGCAAGCAAGCTGCGTTGTACAGCACTGGGCAGCGCAACGCAGACGACACTGGCTCGGAGGATTAACCCAACGGATCGAAATCCAGCGTGTAGTTCTGTGGGCCACGTTGCGCGATCTTGAGAGCGCCAACCCGGTTGCCCAGCTCCGCACAACGCACGAGGGACCAGCCCTTTTCCAGACCAAACAGCAGCGCGCCGCGCCAGGCATCGCCGCAACCCGTGGGGTCCACCACCGCTGCAGGCGCCACAGAGGGTACATGGGTTTTTTCACCATCCACCCAGACCTCGCAGCCCTCTGCGCCCAGCGTCACCACCAGTCCCTGCACCTTGCGGGAGATATCGGCCAAAGACCAGCCGGTGCGGTCGCAGAGCATCTTCCCCTCATAGTCATTGACGGTGACCCAGGTGGCCTGGTCGATGAACTGCGCTAACTCCTGCCCATTGAACATGGGCAAGCCCTGACCTGGATCGAACACAAACGGGATACCCGCCGCCACGAACTGGGCCGCATGCTCCAACATCGCGTCACGCCCGTCCGGCGCGATGATCCCCACGCTGACACTGTTGTCTGCACCAATTCGATTGGCATGGGCCTGCATCATGGCGCCAGGATGGAAAGCCGTGATCTGGTTGTTGTCACGGTCCGTCATGATCATCGCCTGCGCGGTGTAGGTGTCCTGCACCTGCCCGACGTGTCGGGCGCTGATACCCAGCGACTGCAGTCGCTGCAGATAATCAGCACCGTCACTGCCCAACATGGCCACGGGCAGCGGCTCCCCACCGAGCAGCTTGAGGCTGTAAGCAATGTTGCCAGCACACCCCCCGAAGTCGCGACGCAACGACGGGACAAGGAAGGACACATTCAGGATATGGAGCTGATCCGGCAGGATCTGCTCCGCAAAACGCCCCTCGAAAGTCATGATGGTGTCGAACGCCAGGGAACCACAAATGAGGGCAGCCATAGATAGTGAAACTCGGTAAGTTGTTGGGAGAAAAATCAGGGATAGAACGCAAGCAGCCGGTAGCCCGCCACGCGCGCACCGCCGGTGGTCACGAGCACCGACACCGAGGTGCCCCACTCACCTTTCGCGGGCAGCTCCGCTGGAGCCGCCATGTCGGTAGGCAGCAGAACCCGCCGCAATACGGCCTGATCCTGCGCATCGGTAAGGGTCAGCTCCACCGCAGGCATGGCCAGTGGAATGGTGGCGGTGCTCTTCATCGTCAGCGCTAGCTGGTAACTGTCACCCCGGGCTTTGTTGAAAGAAGAACTGTCGATGACCACCTCGGCAATCTGGCGCACAGGAGCAAGTTCGCAGCGCAAGGGCTCGCACAGTTTCACCAACCAGGGCCGGGTACGCACATCCAGGGCTGCAATGCGGTCACGCTCCTGCACCGCAATCTGCAAAGCCAGCCCCAGCAAGGAGACGATGAACCCCAGCCACAAAACCATCCGCACGACCGGCTTGCGCCAAAACGCCTTGCGGCGCGCAGCCACCACAAAGCTGACCTCGGGGTCTGACGCCTGGTTGTCGGCCTCATCGTCGTCGTCGTCAACAGCGGGTCTGGGGCGCGCCTGCAGGATGGCGGCATGCGAATCGTCCTTCACCAACTCCATCGCCGGAGCCTCTGGCGCAACCTCCTTCGACACAAAGTCCACAGAAGGCAACGCGGGCGCAAGCGGGGTGGGCACAGCAACGGGCGACGCAGGCTCAGATTTCTGAGCATCGCCTGAAAGTCCAGCACCGGTATCGGATGACGGAGCGAGAGCAACAGGCGCTACCGGAGGCTGTGCAAGCTCTGTTGAGTGACTCGCGCGCTCCTCTGTGGCCTCCACATCCATGGTTGCGTTCAGCGCTACCTCGGAATCGCGAAGTTCGGCAAACGGCAGTTCATAGCCTGCCAGGCTGGGGGGCGCAGGAACCGGTGGCACAGCTCCACCAAACAAACTGCCGCGTCCATCAGCGACATCCTGCGCCACGTCGGATGGCATCGTGACGGCGGAATGCTCTTGCCTGGCCACATGAACGGCAGGGGAGTGATCATCCAAGCGGAGCGCCGTGTCCGGTATCACCACCGGCTCTGGAGCATCAGCAGGCGCTGTGACGGATGGCGATGCCCCAGCCTCCGCCGCTGTCGCAGTCCGCGATGCACTGTGGGCTTTCCATGCAAACGGCGCGGCGACCGCCTCGCCCAAGACATCCGACGAGACTTCCGTGCGAGCCGCGGCAGTAAGAAAAGCAGGTACCGCAGGACTGGGAATATCGAGCACCGGAGCAGCAGGTAAATCACTGTCCATGCCATACGGAAATGCGTCCATGGCGGCGGTTGCGGCAACCTCGGTGGCGGAGGTTGAAGCACTGCGGATGGCGGGAGTGCCTGCCTTGTCCACATCCTGCGGGGCAGGCGGGGGAACGGTGGGCGACTTGCCTCCCCCCCAGGCTCCCAGTGCATCCGGCTTGCGCGCTATGGGCGCAGTGGGCGCGCGCAGGTCCGTGAGCGATACATCGGGCAGTAGCGCAGCCGGTGCCACAGGCAGCAAATGGGCCGAGGCATCGAATACCTCCTTGCATTGGCCGCAGCGCACCCATCCTTCAGAGATGCGCAATTGGTCCGCCACAACCTTGAAGGTGGTGGCGCAGGACGGGCAGCGGGTGATCTGGCTCATCAGCGATGGATTGTAGAGGCCGTGCCACGGCTGCCAGAACGGCGCCCGCGCACCTTCAACGGCGCGCAGTCATCAAGATCCAGCCGTCCTCGGCATCCGCCACTTCCAGCGGCAGCCAGGGCGCGTAGGCCTCCTTGAGCTCATCCGCCTGGCGCTCCAGAATGCCTGCCAAAACCAGATTCCCACCCACAGCCACATAACTGCACAGCAGTGGGGCCAATACACGCAACGGAGTGGCCAGGATATTGGCCAGCACGGTCTGGTATTCGCCTTGCGCCTTGTCGGGCAGGCCCGCTTTCAGCGTGACCTGATTGGCCTGGGCGTTTTGCACCGTGGACTCCACGGCAGCCGGGTCGATATCCACCGCATCAATGTCCGTGGCACCGAACTTGGCAGCACCGATGGCGAGGATGCCGGAGCCACATCCGTAGTCCAGCACCCGCCCCAGCAGGTTGCCCTGCTCAGGTTGCGTTGCGCCATGGCGCGCAATCCAGCGCAGGCACATGCGCGTGGTGGGGTGGGTGCCCGTGCCAAACGCCAAGCCGGGGTCCAGACGGATGCTCCGTACTGCCTGGGCGGGCAACTCATGCCAGGTAGGCACGATCCAGAAATCCGGGGTGATGTCCACCGGCGCAAATTGCGACTGCGTCAGCCGTACCCAGTCCTGCTCGGGCACCTGGGTGACACCCAGCACCTGGCAGCCCACAAAAAAGTCCTGCACCACCAGCAACTGCTGCGCTTCACGGGCCGCCACCTCGGAGGGGAACAAGGCCACCACGCGGCTGCGTTGCCAGCCATCCTTGGGCGGAGGCATGCCAGGCTCGCCAAACAGCGCCTGTTCAGCGTCGGTCTGGGCATCGGCGTCTTCTACCGACACGGACAGCGCGTCCAGCGCGTCCAGCGCATCGCTGACCGCTTCAATCCGGTCCTCGGGGCACATCAGACTCAGCTCAAACATAGGCGTCTCTCAGAAAAAGTGAAATGCTGGCACCCGTTGCCAGGAGCCAGCATGTGAATGACCTGCTGCGTGCCAGCTCAGCGTTTGTGCTGCGACAGCCACTCTTCCAGGTAGTGGATGTTGGTGCCGCCCGCCATGAACTTGGCGTCCACCATCAGCTCGCGGTGCAGCGGCACATTGGTGTTGATGCCTTCGATCACCGTCTCGGACAGGGCAGTGCGCATGCGGGCCAACGCCTGCTCGCGCGTGTCGCCGTGCACGATGATCTTGCCGATCATCGAGTCGTAGTTGGGTGGCACGAAGTAGTTGGTGTAAGCATGCGAGTCCACGCGCACGCCGGGGCCACCTGGTGGATGCCAGGTGGTAATGCGCCCGGGCGAAGGGATGAACTTGTACGGGTCTTCCGCGTTCACCCGGCACTCGATGGCGTGGCCACGGATTTCGATCTGGCGCTGGGTGAAAGGCAGCTTTTCGCCCGCCGCCACCATGATCTGCGTTTTCACGATGTCTACGCCAGTGATCCACTCAGTCACGGGGTGTTCCACCTGCACACGGGTGTTCATCTCGATAAAGTAGAACTCGCCGTTCTCATACAAGAACTCAAACGTGCCCGCGCCCCGGTAGCCGATCTTCTTGCAGGCAGCGACGCAACGCTCGCCGATCTTCTCGATCAGCTTGCGAGGAATGCCTGGAGCTGGCGCCTCTTCGATCACCTTCTGGTGGCGGCGCTGCATGGAGCAGTCGCGCTCGCCCAAATACACTGCATTGCGGTGCTTGTCGGCCAGGATCTGGATTTCGATGTGGCGTGGGTTCTGGAGGAACTTCTCCATGTACACCGCAGGATTGCCAAACGCGGCACCCGCCTCGGCCTTGGTCATCTGCACAGCATTGACCAGTGCGGCCTCGGTGTGGACCACACGCATGCCACGGCCACCGCCGCCGCCTGCGGCCTTGATGATCACCGGGTAGCCCACTGCCTTGGCGATGCGGCGGATCTGCACCGGATCGTCGGGCAACTCGCCCTCAGAACCCGGCACGCAGGGCACGCCTGCGCGGATCATGGCCTGCTTGGCGGACACCTTGTCGCCCATGATGCGGATCGACTCGGGCGTGGGGCCGATGAACTGAAAGCCACTCTTTTCCACGCGCTCGGCAAAGTCGGCGTTCTCTGACAGGAAGCCATAGCCGGGGTGAATGGCCTCGGCGTCGGTCACCTCGGCCGCCGAGATGATGGCGGGCATGTTGAGGTAGGACAGCGGCGAGGGCGCTGGGCCGATGCAAACGGCCTCTTCGGCCAGCTTGACATACTTGGCGTCGCGGTCGGCCTCGGAATAGACCATGACGGCCTTCACGCCCAGCTCATGGCAAGCGCGCTGGATACGGAGAGCAATCTCTCCGCGATTCGCAACAAGAATCTTCTTGAACATGAGCGCCTTATTCGATGACGAACAGCGGCTGTCCGTATTCCACGGCTTGGCCGTTCTCGCCCAAGATGCGGGTGACGGTGCCCGACTTGTCGGCTTCGATCTCGTTGAGGATCTTCATGGCCTCGATGATGCAGATGGTCTCGCCTTCCTTGACCTGGCTGCCCACTTCGACAAAAGCCTTGGCGCCAGGGCTGGACGAGCGGTAGAAGGTGCCCACCATGGGCGACTTGACGATGTGGCCGGTGGGTGCGGCGGCCGCAGGGGGCGCGGGCAATTCCGCCACAGGCGCGGCAGCAGGCGCAGCGGCAGGAGCTGCAACCGGGGCGGGCACATACTGCTGAACCACGGCACCACCGCTCTTGACGATGCGGACTTTGCCCTCAGCCTCGGTAATTTCGAGTTCGGACACGTTCGACTCGGACACGAGATCGATGAGGGTTTTGAGTTTTCGCAGATCCATGGAAGCTCCAACGGCTATAAAACTGAATAGGGCGCGAATTTACTCCAATTTCACCCTATCGCAGTCTTCCACACCCATTTTTCATGAACTTCGGCATGGGAATTGCCATCTCTCAGAGAGAAAGACGCACCCAGAAGGTCTGAAAGGCAGCTGCTTTTCGACGCGAACCCTCAGCCCATACCTGCCCAAAGCTGCAAGTCCTGGGTGGTCACTTGCCCCATTTTACGATGCAGCACCTTTCCCTCCCCACCAAGGACCACGGTGAAAGGCAGGCCTCCCGTCAGGTTGCCCAGCGACCGGCCCAGATCCGTGCCACCCAGTCCCGCCAGTCCCACAGGGAAATCCAGCGGGATACGCGTCAGAAACTTGCGTACCGCTGACGGCTGGTCAATGGCCAAACCCAGCACTTGCCAGCCTTTGGCAGATTGTTCGCGATAGAAGGCGTTGAGCATGGGCAACTCTTCCACACAAGGCGGGCACCAGGTGGCCCAGAAATTGAGTAGCAACGGCTTGCCTGCCAATGACTTCATGGCCAAGGTGCCACCGGCGGGAGTGTCAAATTCCAGCCCCCAGAGCGCCTGCTCGGCCCCTTGCTCCACGGCGTGGGGCTGAAACTTCCACCATGCCAGGCCCGCGCCCCCCAAAGCGGCGGCGCCTGCCACCCCGGCATACAAAAAGCGCCTACGAGCGGCGTTGGGCGCGACGTCGCCAGGAGTCACAGGTTCGGGGGATTCAGCAGGCTGGGTCATGGGGTCGTGTTTTCTTGAAGCAAGCGGCGCACTGCCGTGATGTCACCACGCGGGGTTCGGCCCTTGGTGTCGGGTCGGAGCGCACCCCGCAGGTCGTCAAGGTCGTAAATCAGCAGGTGCACGCCGATCATTTCGTTGAGTTCGGGCGATTTGCTGCCAAGACTCAATGCCTCCACCGATTCACCGTGGAAGCCAGTGACCGTGCGGGGTTCGTAGTCGACATGATGATCGATCAGAGCGATCTCTGCCGATTTGGGGTCATCGCAGAACAACTGCAGGTAAATATCCGACAGACGTGTGGCCGTTCCGTGCCACACCGCACCCGCCAGATGCGGCCGGAAAGCCGCCATGCGCTCCATCCACACCAGGGCCAGCTGGCGCAGTGCCCGCAGCTCGCGCGGCTGGGTGTCAGCACAGAAGAGCTGGATGTACTCGCGCACTGCTTCTTCCACCAAGTCGTTGTCTGGCAGCGGGGTACGGGCCGGCAAACCCATCTGCCGCAGCGCACGGCGCTTGGCGGGGCCCCATTCCAGCCCTTCTTCCACCACCAGGCGGGCCGTGGTGTGGGCGATTTCTTCGCTCAAAGGTGTGTGCATGGCAGACAGAGGCAACTAAGGACCCTGCATTGTGGCGCGAAGCGATGACAGCACGGGTGATGCCCCTCAGACACCCCTGGCAACCCCAACAACCGCCGCCCCGAAAGACTATTGTTTTGAGAGCAACTCAGGCAGATGGAACAGGCGCCAGCTGCCACTTTTGCTCTGAACAGTGCGCGGAACCCCGGCTTTAGAATCAGCGCCCATGCATATACACATACTGGGCATCTGCGGCACGTTCATGGGAGGCTTGGCGGCCCTTGCGCGCGAGGCGGGCCACAAAGTGACCGGCTGCGACGCCGGGGTCTATCCCCCCATGAGCGACCAGCTCCGCGCGTTGGGCATCGACCTGATCGAAGGCTTCGGCGCCGACCAGCTTGCGCTCCGGCCCGACATGTTTGTGGTGGGCAATGTCGTCAGCCGAGCACGGCTGGCCGATGGCTCCCCCAAGTTTCCGCTGATGGAAGCCATTCTGGACGCCGGACTACCCTACACCAGCGGACCCCAATGGCTGGCCGAGCACGTGTTGCAGGGCCGCCATGTGCTGGCCGTGGCTGGAACCCATGGCAAGACCACCACCACATCGATGCTGGCGTGGATTCTGGAGTCTTCCGGGCAGCAACCGGGCTTTCTGATCGGCGGGGTGCCGCTGAACTTTGGCGTGTCCGCACGCCTGGGCGCTGCACAGCGCCCCGCCCCCGCCGCCGCGCCGCTCGGGGCCGCGCCGCTGTTCGTGATCGAGGCCGACGAATACGACACCGCCTTTTTCGACAAACGCAGCAAGTTCGTGCACTACCGGCCCCGTACCGCTGTGTTGAACAATCTGGAGTTCGACCACGCGGACATTTTTGACGACCTGGCGGCCATCGAACGCCAGTTCCACCATCTGGTGCGCACCGTGCCGCCGTCGGGGCGCGTGGTGGTCAATGGGCTGGAAGAAAGCCTGGCACGTGTGCTGCGCACCGGCTGCTGGAGCGAAGTGACCAGCTTTGGTGCTGCAGTCAGCGACCTTCACGCGGTGGGTGACCCGCAGGCTTTTGATGTGGTGCACCAAGGGCAAACCGTCGCGCGTGTGGAATGGTCGCTGACCGGCGTGCACAACCAGCTCAATGCGTTGGCAGCCATGGCAGCGGCCCACCATGTGGGCGTGGCGCCCGAGCAGGCGGCAGCCGCGTTGGGCAGTTTTCAGAACGTCAAGCGGCGCATGGAGCTGCGCGGCACAGTGGGCGGCGTGGCCGTGTACGACGACTTTGCCCACCATCCCACCGCATTGCGTACCACCCTGGACGGCTTGCGCCGCACCCTGGGCCCGGGTGCCCGCATCCTCGCTGTGTTCGAGCCCCGCAGCAACACCATGAAACTGGGCGCGATGAAAAGCCAATTGCCCTGGGCCCTGGAGCCGGCCGACCTGGCCTTTTGCCACACAGCTGGGCTGGACTGGGATGCCGCGCAGGCTCTGGCACCACTGGGCGTCGGCCCCGGACAGCGCGCCCAGACGGCCCCGGACATCGATACGCTGGTGGCCCTGGTCACCCAGGCCGCGCGCCCGGGCGACCATGTGGTGTGCATGAGCAATGGCGGTTTTGGCGGCATCCACGCCAAACTGCTGCAAGCACTACAAAAATAATAGCTGCCAGTACATATTCCACTGGCGCTAGCAGCCGATTTCTAGCTAATGGTGGTCAAAATGTGACTGCCATGCCCGGCACGTCCACGCGCACGATAGGCTTGGCCAGCGCGGCACTGGAGGCGCGCGCAAAGTCGCGGGACCACACTGGGTCCTGCATCAGCGCCGCACCGGCTGCGCGTGCCACGGTCAGCACCTTGTCGGCCAGCAGCACCTTGCCGCTGGCGCGCAAGGGCTCGCAGTCCAGCGCGATGAACTGGTCGTCGAGCCAGCGCCGACCCGCCTCGTGGGCCATGGGCTCAGCACCCTCCAGATCAAAACGGTATTCCTGATTCGCGGCCAGTTTGACCGACACTTCGCTGTGCATGATGGATCGCCTTTCTGCGTTTTTTGCGGTGACTCGGGCCAGCAGCTGCACCTGGTGTGCAGCGATAGGCCCAAGTTTAGATCTTGCGATAGACCTGACGATCAGCGGGCGCGACGCGCCTTGATAGAGTCCGACAGCTCAGCCAGCGCCTGCAGCGAAGCGTCCCAGCCCAGGCAAGCGTCGGTGATGCTCTTGCCGTATTCGAGTGCCGAAGGATCGTCCTTGCCAGGCGTGAATTTCTGGGCGCCTGCCGTCAGGTGGCTTTCGATCATCAGGCCGAACACGCTGCGCGAACCGCCAGCCACCTGGGCTGCCACGTCACGGGCCACGTCCAGCTGCTTTTCGTGCTGCTTGCTGCTGTTGGCATGGCTACAGTCCACCATCAATGTGGCTGGCAGCTTGGCGGCTTCGAGGTCCTTGCAGGCGGCAGCCACACTGGCAGCGTCGTAGTTGGGCGTCTTGCCGCCGCGCAAAATCACATGGCAGTCCTTGTTGCCCTTGGTGTTCACGATGGCGACCTGGCCGTTCTTGTGCACCGACAGGAAGTGGTGGCCTCGGCTGGCCGACTGGATGGCGTCGGTGGCGATGCGGATGTTGCCGTCCGTGCCGTTCTTGAAGCCGATGGGAGCCGAGATGCCGGAGGCCAGCTCGCGGTGCACCTGGCTTTCGGTGGTGCGCGCGCCAATCGCGCCCCAGCTGATCAGGTCGCCGATGTACTGGGGCGAAATCACGTCCAGGAACTCGCTGCCCGCAGGCATGCCCAGGCGGTTGATCTCGATGAGCAGCTGGCGCGCAATGCGCAGGCCTTCGTCGATGCGGTAGCTCTCGTCGAGGTAGGGGTCATTGATGAGTCCCTTCCAGCCCACGGTGGTGCGTGGCTTTTCGAAGTACACGCGCATCACGATTTCGAGCGTGTCAGCGTACTGGGTGCGCACGGCCATCAGGCGGCGGGCGTACTCGACAGCGGCGGCGGGATCGTGGATAGAGCAAGGGCCAATCACCACCAGCAGGCGGTCGTCCTTGCCCGCCATGATGTTGTGAATGTTCTTGCGGGTCTGGGTGATCAGCGTCTCGACCGGCGTGCCGCCGATCGGGAAGAAGCGGATCAGATGCTCGGGAGGAGGCAACACGGTGATGTCCTTGATACGTTCGTCGTCGGTCTGGCTGGTTTTCTCGACGCTGCGGTACCAGGCATCGCTGGTGGGATTGGTTGTGGCCGTCATGGTTGCTTCCTCGTGGAGTCGGTTGGAGTGGATGGAAAAACGGGAGGGCTGAAAAACAAAAACCGCCGGGCTTTGCAGCGTCGGCGGTTGGTATGGGGAGGTTGTGTGTGCTTGCGCGTTTTCCTCTCATCCGCCGGGGACCGAGATAAAAAACCAAAAATAAAACGCGCTGCGAACTTGCATGGAAAGCAATGTAGCACAGGAGTGCGGCAGTTCAGCACCCTCGGCATGTTGCAAATGCACGACATCCACCTGCCCCAAAAGCGCCAGACCAGAGCGATTCACCGGCGCCCCCCCCGAAACCATGCGCGCAAGCGCTGCAACGCCGAGGGCTTGCGCGGCGGCTGCACGTCTTGCAAGTCGCTTGCAGGATTGCTCTGGTGCTCGTACATGTCGATGAGCAGCAGCGCTTCGCCCAGGGTTCGCCAGGCCAGCAGCTCGAGCTGGTCAAAGCTTTCGCTTTCTTTGGTGCTGCGCCGCTCCAGCATCAGTTGCCAGTCTGCAATGGCGTTGCGCAGCTCCCGCAGTGCACGCTGGTAGGCGCCAAACTCGTACAGCGCGTGCCACGCTGAGCCCAGGCCAGTCAAAAACAGCTGGTGTTCACGCGCGCTGTGCGACAAGGTCACCACACGGCGCGTGATCTCGGTGGTGTCCGTGCTGGTGCGGCGGATGCGAACTGCCTCGTCGATCTGCGAGGACAGGGCACCAAGGCTGTCACGCAGCTGGCGCGAGTCCTCGTCGGCAACGCCCTCGCGCAAAAAGCGGCTGATGTCTCCAAACGACTGGAGCGTCAGCAATTGACTGGGGCGCGTAGCAGGCATGGTGTCGCCCATTGTGCGCTGGCCGACGCGCAGTACAAGCCCCGAAAAGCGGGTGAAAACGCGAAGTCACGCACCACCCCAGGTCTGCCGGCAGGCTGCCAACGCAACCCTCAGGCCGTACCGCCCACCGTCAGACCTTCGATGCGCAGCGTGGGTTGCCCCACGCCCACGGGCACGCTTTGGCCTTCCTTGCCGCAGGTGCCCACGCCGCTGTCCAGGCGCATGTCGTTGCCGATCATGGTCACTTTCTTGAGCGACTCCGGGCCGCTGCCGATGATGGTGGCGCCCTTGACGGGGTACTGGATCTTGCCGTTTTCCACCCAGTACGCCTCGCTGGCCGAGAACACGAACTTGCCCGAGGTGATGTCCACCTGCCCGCCGCCGAAGTTGCTGGCGTACAGGCCCTTCTTGATGCTGGCGATGATCTCTTGCGGGTCCTTGTCGCCGCCCAGCATGTAGGTGTTGGTCATGCGCGGCATGGGGATGTGCGCATAGCTTTCGCGGCGGCCGTTGCCGGTGGGTTCCACACCCATCAGGCGTGCGTTCAGCGAGTCTTGGATGTAGCCCTTCAGGATGCCATCCTCGATCAGCACATTGCGCTGGCTGGCATGGCCTTCGTCGTCCACGTTCAGCGAACCTCGGCGGTCGGCAATGGTGCCGTCGTCCAGCACAGTGACACCCTTGGCAGCCACGCGCTGGCCAATGCGGCCGCTGAACGCGCTGGAGCCCTTGCGGTTGAAGTCGCCCTCCAGTCCGTGGCCGATGGCCTCGTGCAGCAAGATGCCCGGCCAGCCTGAGCCCAGCACCACGGTCATCTCCCCCGCCGGAGCGGGACGCGATTCCAGGTTGACCAGGGCCGCGTTCACAGCCTCGTCAACGTACTTACCCATTTGCTCGTCGTCGAAGTAGGCGAGACCAAAACGGCCACCGCCGCCAGCAGAGCCCATCTCACGTCGGCCATTCTGCTCGGCAATCACCGTGACCGACAGCCGCACGAGCGGTCGTACATCGGCCGCCAGGGTGCCATCGGCGCGCGCCACCAGCACCACGTCGTATTCACTGGCCAGCCCCGCCATCACCTGCGCCACGCGCGGGTCCTTGGCCCGGGCGCGCTGCTCCAGCCGCTCCAGCAGCGCCACCTTGGCCGTGCTGTCCAGCGAGGCAATCGGGTCCACGCCCGGGTACAGGCTGCGGCTGGACGCTACCTTTTTAGGAGCTACCCGCATTTTGCCTGCGTTCGCTATAGACGAAATAGACCGTACGGTGCGCGCTGCGTCCAGCAGAGACGCCTCGGAGATGTCGTCCGAATAGGCAAAGGCCGTCTTCTCGCCACTGACAGCACGCACCCCCACGCCCTGGTCGATGCTGAAAGAGCCTGTCTTGACGATGCCCTCTTCCAGGCTCCAGCCTTCACTGCGGGTGTACTGGAAGTACAGGTCCGCATCGTCCACCTGGTGGGTGCGGATCTCGGCCAGTGCGCGGGCGAGGTGGCCTTCGTCCAGGCCAAAAGGGGTCAGCAGCAGTTCACGGGCAACATCAATGCGCTGGCTGGTGGCCGCACGCTGGGGCGCGGCAGTGGTGGAGCGGAAAGTCATCGAAGCATTTTAGGCGCCTGACCAGCCCCTGCCCGTGTGGAGCCCACATGTCCCTATTTGACCCTCTGGCGCCCCGTCAGCGCCGCCTCGCCGCCTTACGCGGCGGTCTGGTCATCCAGGCCGGCCTCGGCCGCATGGGCCTGCACCGACTCGATGCCCGCGTCCCGGGCCTTGGCACCGGAGTACATCTGGCTTTGGCCAATCACCTGGCCATTGGCGGCCTTCAAGGTGAAATATGGCGCTCCGTTCTTGGCACTGAGCCTGCCAAAACGGCCATCGTTCGGAGCGTTCTTGCGCACCGCCTCAATACCACCCAGCGCGCTGGAGCGAGACTCGTACATCTCGCTGGTCAGGATGACCTGACCGTTGGCGGCCAGCAGGTTGAAGACAAACTTGTCGTTTTTCGACTTCTTGAGCTCGAACTTCGCCGCCATGGGAAAACCCTCCGGATGCTGAGCGGCCAAAACACGGTTGGCCAGCCGGTTTGTACCCCGAGGGCGTGTTCCAGGCAACCAGGCCCACAAGGCCCTACAGTGCTGCAGGAAGAGGATCCTTGGTTTCCTGCTTCTGGGATCGCGCCACCGACATCAGGATGCCCAGTGCCAGCCCCAGCGTCACCATGGCGGTGCCGCCATAGCTGATGAAGGGCAAGGGGACGCCCACCACCGGCAGGATGCCACTCACCATGCCCATGTTCACAAAGGCATAGGTGAAAAAGATCATAGATACCGCGCCCCCCATGAGGCGGCCAAACAAGGTAGTGGCGCCTGCGGCAATGGCCAGGCCGCGCCAGACCAGCAGCAGAAAACTCACCAGCAGGAACAAGTTGCCCGCCAGGCCAAACTCTTCCGAATAGGCGGCAAAAATGAAGTCGGTGGTGCGCTCGGGGATGAACTCCAGGTGGGTCTGAGTACCCGCCATGAAGCCCTTGCCCCATAGCCCGCCCGAGCCGATGGCGATCATGCCCTGGATGATGTGAAAGCCCTTGCCCAGCGGGTCGCGGGTGGGGTCCAGCAAGGTGCAGATGCGCTGCTGCTGGTAGTCGTGCAGCACTACCCATCGCACGCCATCCGCGCACAGCTGGTCGCCCAGCAGCACCAGGGTGGCAATGCCCACACCGCCAATCAGCACCGGGGGCAGGATCAGCTTCCAGGACAGGCCCGCAAAAAAGATCACCGAGAGCCCCGCCGCAAGCACCAGCAGAGAGGTACCGAGGTCGGGCTGCTTCATGACTAGGCCCACCGGAACCGCCAGCAGCAGGCCCGCCGCCGCAAAGTCCAAGGGACGCAGCGTGCCCTCGCGCTTCTGGAACCACCAAGCCAGCATCAGCGGCATGGCGATCTTGAGGATTTCGCTGGGCTGGATCACGATACCCACGTTGATCCAGCGCGTGGCCCCTTTTTTGGTGATGCCAAACAGCGCCACCGCCACCAGCAGGGCCACCCCGGTCAGGTACAGCGGCACGGCGCAAGCCATGATTTTCTGGGGGGGCACCTGGGCCACCATGAACAGGATGGCTCCTGCAATCAGCATGTTGCGCCCGTGGTCCACAAACCGCGTGCCGTGGTCATAACCCGACGAATACATGGCCAGCAACCCCGCGCTGGCCAGCATCAGCACCAGCAACAGGAGGGGAAGGTCAAAGCCCCGGAACAGGGGTGCCAGACGCTGGACGAGCGTGGGCTTTTCAAAAACGACGGCCATTCCTCGATTATCGGCGGATGCCGGGCTTCAGAGCAGCCAACGCCCCGGCAGGGCGATCGCCGGCAGCGGCACTACCCTGCCTGCCGGAAGGCCATCACGGCCTGGTTGCGCAGGGTGCGCAGCAGGCCCAGGGCCTTGTCATCCACCACAATGCCCCCCGGGGTGGCCTGATCGGCATAGATGAGGGCAAAGGGCTGCCCCTTGATTTGCAGCGGCAGCAGCAGGAACGACGGTGCATTGACGCCCTTGCGGTACCACTCGGGCAGCCGCGCCTGCATGCGGGGCTCGGTGGCGTCGTTGATCAAGGTGTCTGCACCGCGCAGGCACACGGCGGCAAACAGGTCGCCCTGGGCCTTGAGGGGTACCTTGAGGGCCCGCACGGCCACCTCGCTGCCCTCCCCCAGGCCGAAGCGGCCGGTCAACATGTCGGTGCGGGCCTCGCGCAGGCAAAACACCATGCGCCGGAAACCCAGCGCGCGGAACATGGTCTCCAGGATCATGCGCAGTACATCGTTGAGCTGAAAACTCTCGACCATGGCATTGGTGATGTCCTGAATGCCTGCCGCCAGCACCTCATTGACCTGCGCCACCGACACCGCCCCTCCGGCCTGGGACTCCAGCACGGCAGGCAGGGGCTGGGTTTCGTTCACGCGCAACTCGTGGGCGCCCAGCGCGTCATCGGGGGCCACAGACGCACCCGCAGCCGACGGCAGCTTGAGCAGGCGGGCGGCTGGTGTGTCCGGCGCCACGCGCAGGTCCAGCGCCTCGGCCAGTGCCACCAGCTTGTGGCGCGCACGCAGGGTGGCTTCGGCAATGGCCTCAGCCGACAGCGCCAGCGTGCGTGCGTAGCGCGTGCCCACTTGGCCCAGCTGCCCCTCCAACTGAGCAGGTTCGCAAAACAGCAAGGCGCTGGCGACCTCGTTGGCCGCCATGGCCGCCCAGCGCAGGCGCTCCACCCCCTGCTCGGGCGCGCGCTGCATGGGTGAGCCCAGCGGCTTGCGCATGCAGCGCTGCAGGCTTTCGGGCAGACCCCAGACGCGCGCCACGCCCACTCCCAGATCCTCAAACCCCAGGCCCAGCACCTGTACCGATGCAGCCTCTTCCCCGCCCTCCATGCGCCCCGAGGCCACCAGGCTGCGCACCTGCCGGGCCTCTTCAGGAAAGTAGAACTCGCACAGCATGCGCCCCAGGTTCTGGAACATCGCTCCGATGAAGGCCTCCTCGGCCGCCTGGCTGGTGCTGCACAGCTCGGCCGCGACCGAGCCCGCCATCATGGCGCGCAAAAATTCCTCGCGCATCTGGCTGGCATGGGCCTTGTCCTGCATGTGGTCCAGCAACACCAGGCTCAGCGCCATGTTCCGCACTGCATTGAAGCCCACCAGGCTCACCGCGCGCGACACGGTGCTGATGGTGCCCCGGCTGGCGTGGGCGTAGTGCACGCTGTTGACCAGACGCAGCAGCTTGTTGGTGAGCGCCACGTCTTTCAGGATCTCGTGGGTCAGGTCGCTGATGCTGTCGTCTTCCGAATTGGCCACCCGCTGGATGCGGGCCACAGAATCCGACAAGGCCGGGAAATCGCTCTTGTGGCGCATGCGCCGCAGCAAAAAGTCCAGCGTGGCGTTGCTCGCGGCCGATGGCGCACTGGCCGGAGCCGCCCAGGCGCGCAGCGCATCCCGAAAGTCCGCCGCCGTGGCGTAGCGCTGCGCGGGGTCGCGTGCCATGGCCCGCTGCAGGATGGCGCGCAGGCCGTCGTCCACGCCGGGGCCCAGGTCGGCGGGCAGCGCCAGGTTTTCGTTGGCAATGCGGTACAGCGCCTGCCAGGTGTCTTTTTGGTGGATGAGGGGGCGCCCCGTCAGCATCTCGATAAGCACCAACGCGGCGGAATACACGTCCATCCCCGAGGTGGGCGCAGCGCCCGCCGCCGCCTCCGGTGCCATGTAGGCGGGCGTGCCGCTGGCCAGCTGCGCATCGGGCGCGGCCTGCACGGGGGCCGCCATGCCAAAGTCCATCACCCGGGCGTGCCGGTGCGCATCGATCATGATGTTGGACGGCTTGAGATCGCGGTGCACGATGCCCGCCTGGTGGGCGGCATGCAAGCCATCAAGCACATCCACCAAAAGCGCCACGGCGTCATGCGGCGTACAGCGCCCCTGCTGGGCCAGGTGTTCGGCCAGCGTGTGGCCTGGCACGTACTCAAACACGATGTAGGGCTGCGAGCCCTGCACGTCGGCCTCGAACACCGGCACGATGTAGGGGTGGGCCAGGCGTCCCACATGGCGCGCCTCGCGCAGCCACTGCTCCAGCACGGAAGGATCCTGGTCCTGCATGGGGCGCATGAGTTTGATGGCCACCTCGCGCTGCAGACGGGGGTCCAGCGCCAGCCACACGGTGGCCTGGGCGCCTCGGCCCAGCTGCTTCTTGAGCTCAAACCGACCCAGCGAGGCAGGCGGCTTATCGCCTGATCCGAGCGCCCATCGTCTGGCAGTGGAAAGCGGGGCAAAATCGGTCATGGTGCGGGTAGCAAAACCAGGCGCCGCACGGTGTGGCGCCCCGGTACGCACATCTTATGCCTGCGCCAGCCCGGTTAAAGCAGTGATTCCCCTGCCCCGATCACTTTCTGTCTCATGACCACCACCCACCTGCTGTATCTGCACGGTTTTCGCTCGTCCCCCTCGTCGTCCAAGGCCCGCCAGACTGCGGCCTACATGGCAGCCCACCACCCCTCCGTGACTTTCTGGTGCCCCCAGTTGCCGCCATCGCCGCGGGCCGCCATGGCGCTCGTGGCGCAGGGCATTGCCGATTGGCCCCGGCCGTCCATGGCCGTGATCGGCTCTTCGCTGGGCGGCTTCTACGCCAGCTGGGTGGCGCAGCACGCGGGTTGCCCCAGCGTGATGCTCAACCCCGCCGTGGACCCGGCACGTGATCTGGCCCGCTACATCGGCGAGCAGACCAGCTGGCATGACCCGAGCGAGCGCTTTTATTTTCTGCCGGAGTACATCGACGAGTTGCAGGCCCTGGACATGCGGGGTCGCTCGCCCGCAGCCCCTGAGCTGGCCATCGTTGCCAAGGGCGACGAAGTGCTGGACTGGCGTGAGATGGTGGGGCGCTACCCGCAGGCCAAGCAGGTGGTACTGGAGGGAGGCGACCACGCGCTGAGCAACTATGGGGACTACCTGCCCTTGGTGAGCCAGTTTCTGCGGCTGGCCTGAATGCGCGGAGGCCGTCCGCCGCGCATCCGGTCAGGGCTTGAGGTGTGACGAAATCCGCCGACCCTGCTCCCGCCACCGCTCATAGTCCGCCGGGTACGCAGCGCGGTATCGCTTGAGGTGAAACGCCGCCTCGTCGTCCAGCCCCAGCATCGTGGCGCTTTCGATCAGCGGCTCGACCACCCGGGGTTCGGGCGAGAAGTGCAGCAGCTTGTTGGCCACCCCAAAGACTTGGCCCGCGTTGCTGGGCGAAAGCTCGATGGTGGTCAGCAGCGCAAAATCGACCTGATCGGTGAAGAAAGGGGTGTTACCCACCTTGCGAACGGTGTCCTGGCGCAGGGACGGCGGCCGGTCGGCGAGCGGTTTGTACAGCTGGCCGACGCGATAAAAATCCCAGCCCACGTAGGCCCCTGTTGCCAGCGCGGCCACGATGATGCCGGCCGCCCCCCGGCGTGCGCCCAGCGAACTTGCCCAGCCGGGCAGCTGCCAGCGCCACAGCAACGCGACGGCCAGCACCGTGACCAGCTGGAACGGGCCGTACCACAGCGGAAACTCCAGCAGGCTGTGCAGACCCAGCAGCGCCAAGATGCCCCAGGCCAGTTGCCGCGCTGGATCGGTCTCGCGCCAGGGCTTTTCGCGCAGCACCCACACCACCACCGCGGCGCAAAAGATCAGCGCCACCGGCACGCCCAGCTCCACCGCAAGGTGCAGGGGCAGGTTGTGAGCGTTGTCCAGCAACACACAAAACCGCTCGCCCGGGAACACGGTGACGTAGTGCGCGTAGTCCAGCTCCCCCCAGCCCCAGCCCACCCAGGGCCTTTGAGCGATCAGGTGCAGCACATTGGCCCACAGCACGCGGCGGCTGGTGCAACCAGGCTCTTCGTCGAGGATGCGCACAAACAGCCCATCCGATGCGAACCCGGTCCAGTCCAGCAGTAAACGGGGCAGCAGCCAGGCCGCTGCGCCATACAACACCAGCCCCACCAATCCCAGCCCCAGGACCAGGCGCCCCCACGACACGCGCCAGCACAACATCAGCCCCAGCATCAAGAGCCACTGCGCGGCCCCGGTGCGTGATGCCGTGGCGGCACTCGACATCGCCAGCAACGCCAACGCCCAGGCCACCAGCAACCCCGTCAACCACCCGGGCCAAGCCTTTCCTCTCTGCACGGGGGTGGCGATGCCTGGGTGTTGCAGACGTGCCTGCCTCTGGGCCAGGACCCACAACAGCGCCCAAACGCCCAGGCTTAGCAACGTTGCCTGCTGATTGCGCTGGCGCAGGTTGCCAATGGCCTGCCCCAGCGCGGAGGGCTGCACTCCTGGCAGGCCAGGGTCCCCCAGAAAGTACTGCAGCAGCCCGATGACTGCACTGATCAGTGCCGCTACGAGAAGGCCGGCCGCCAGCATCCGGCTCGAGACCAGGGCTGGCGCAACCCCGGTCTCCCCTTCCTGATACCGCCCCGGCGAACTGCCGCAGCGAGCCAGGGCCAGCAGCACCAGCACCGCGCCGCAGCCCCAGGACGCCAGCAGGGGCCAGAAGTTGTTGATGGGGGCCTGCGTGAAGCAGAACAGGAACGGCAGCGCCAGTGCCAGCAGTGTCAGCGGCGTGGCCATGGTGGCAAAGGGCATGGGATGGCAGGTCGGGCAGAAAGGGCGCGCCGTGGATCATATGCGCGGCTGCCCGGGTACCCGCTGGCGCCCATGGGACAATCGCCGCCATGCACGCATTGTTTGAAGAAGCCGGCAAATTTCTCGCCGGCCGTATCCTGTCCGAAGCCGATACCTCCGCCCAAGTGGAGCTGGACTCGGGCAAACGGGTCAAGGTCAAGGCCGCCCACATCCTCCTGAAGTTCGAAAAACCCGCCCCGGCAGAACTCGTCGCCCAGGCCCAGGCCGTGGCCGAGACCATCGAGCTGGACCTGGCCTGGGAGTTCGCGCCCGAAGACGAATTTGGCTTTGCCGACCTGGCGCGAGACTATTTCTCCGAGAACGCCACGCTGGCCCAGCAGGCCGGTGCGCTGTTCCGCCTGTACGACGCGCCCCACTACTTCCGCCGCGCGGGCAAGGGCCGCTTCAAGAAGGCCTCGGCCGAGATCCTGCAGCAGGCGCTGGCCGCCATCGAGAAGAAAAAGGCCATCCTGGCGCAGATCGACGAGTGGGCCGCAGCGCTCGGACGCGGCGAATGCCCGCAGCCCATCCGCGACCAGCTCTACAAGATCTTGTTCAAGCCGGACAAGAACGCGCCCGAATACAAGGCCGTGGTCGAGGCCAGCCGCGCCACGCACACCGCACCGCTGGACCTGCTGCAAAAAGCGGGCGCCATCGATTCGGCCTACCAGTTCCACTGGAAGCGCTTTCTGTTCGAGAACTTCCCCAAGGGCACGGGCTTTCCCGCGCTCACGGCGCCCGTCATTGCCGACGAGCTGCCGCTGTCGTCCGCACAGGCGTACTCCATCGACGATTCGCAGACCACCGAAATCGACGATGCGCTGTCGGTACAAGGCCTGGGCACCGGCACCGTGGTGCTGGGCATCCACATCGCCGCACCCGGCCTGGCCATCCAGCCGGGCAGCGCCATCGACCAGCTCGGACGCGCCCGCTTGTCCACCGTGTACATGCCGGGCTACAAGATCACCATGCTGCCGGATGACGTGGTGCAGACCTACACGCTGGACGAAGGCCGCGCCAACCCGGCCGTGTCTCTGTATGTGACCATCGACGAGGCCACGCTGGAGTTCAAGGGGTCCGAGACCCGGCTGGAGCGCGTGCACGTGGCCGCCAACCTGCGCCACGACCAGCTCGATGCGGTGGTGACGGAAGAATGGCTGTCCAACCCAGCTTTTGAGCATCAAAACGACCCCCAGCGCTTGTCTGACCTGCGTCCTAAGCTATCATTTTTGCATCGTCTGGCCAAGGACCTCAAGGCACGCCGCGAGGTGGTGCGCGGCAAGCCGGAGAACTTCAACCGGCCAGACTACAACTTCCGCCTCGTCGGCAACAACGGTGCCGAGCCCACGGGCGACGAGCAGGTGCAGATCAGCGTGCGCCAGCGCGGCGCACCGCTGGACCTGATCGTGGCCGAGGCCATGATCGTGGCCAACAGCACCTGGGGCAGCTGGATGGCCGAGCTGGGCGTGCCCGGCATCTACCGCAGCCAGGCCAGCATGGCGCCGGGCGTGAAGGTGCGCATGGGCACCAAGGCCCTGCCGCATGCGGGCATCGGCGTGAAGGCGTACTCGTGGGCCACCTCGCCCCTGCGCCGCTACACCGATCTGGTCAACCAGTGGCAGATCATTGCCTGCGCCCGCCATGGCAAGACGGCCGCACTGGCCGCGCCCTTCAAGCCCAAGGACGCCGACCTGTTTTCCATCATCAGCAGCTTTGACGCCGCCTACAGCGCCTACAACGGCTACCAGGCTGGCATGGAACGCTTCTGGACGCTCAAATACGTGGAGCAGAACGGCATCACCGAACTGAACGCCACGGTCTTCAAGGAAGGCCCGGGCGGCAGTTTCCTTGTCCGCGCCGACGACATTCCGCTCGTGTTCCCCGTGCTGGGCGCACAAAACCTGCCGCGCGGCGCGCGCCTCAAGGTCAAGCTGGGCGAGGTGGACGAAATCACCCTGGACATCCACGGCACCGTGATCGAGCGCCTGGACGACCCCGCCGACACCAGCGACGATGGCCCGGTGGACGATGCCGAGGACGACGACACCGTGGCGGGGCCCATCGCCATTGCCGTGGACGTGAACGAGGCCCCCGCCGACGCCACTGCAGCAGCACCGGCCGCCTAAGCCCCGGACAGCCCCTGATAATTGCCGGCGATGAAACTCCCTGCCTTCCTCCGCACCTTCAGCACGCTGCAGCTTGCGCTGGGCGTCTCCATCGCCGTGCACGCAGCGCTCATCTCGGTGCGCTTCATCGACCCCGAGGGCTTCAACCGCGTGTTCCAGGACACGCCGCTCGAAGTCATCCTGGTCAACGCCAAGTCGAACGAGCGGCCCGACAAGGCCCAGGCGATTGCCCAGGCCAACCTGGCAGGCGGTGGCGATGCAGAGAAGGGCCGGGCCACCAGCCCCCTGCCCTATTCGGCCCTGACCACCATCGGTGACGACTACGAAGAAGCCCAGCGCAAGATGGACGCGATGCAGGAGCAGCAGGCCCAGCTGCTGGCCCAGTTGCGCAAGCAGCTGGCCACCATGCCCGCGCCCGATCCGCGCCAGGCCAGCCAGAGCGGAGAACAGGCCAGCGAGCAGGAAAAGCGCCGCCAGCTGGTCAAGCTGCTGGCCGAGATAGAAAAACGCATCAACGAAGAAAACTCGCGCCCCAAGAAGCGCTACATCAGCCCCGCCACCCGCGAGGAAGCCTACGCCGTGTACTACGACGCGCTGCGCCGCAAGGTCGAGGACAAGGGCACCGAAAACTTCCCGGAGCAGGGCGGGCGCAAGCTGTACGGCGAGCTGACGATGATCGTCACCGTCAACCATGACGGCCGCGTGCTGGGCACCGAGATCGTGCAAGGCTCAGGCAACGGCACGCTGGACCGCCGCGCCGAAGCCATTGCCCGCGCCGCAGGGCCGTTTGGCGCCTTTGATGCCGAGATGCGCAAGAAGGCCGACCAGATCGCCATGGTGGCGCGCTTCAAGTTCACCCGCGACCAGACCCTGGAAACCGTTGTGAAGTAACTGCCCGGCGGGTGCGCAGCGAGGCCCTTCTCGCAGGCCGCCAAGGCCTCCACGTCCACCTGCCCGCCCCACAGAACACACCGCACGGCCGCCCGTACCGCCAGCCCCACGCCGCCCTAGCCACCCATGACATCCCCCGCCTCCCCTGCCGACCTGTACTGCGTGATGGGCAACCCGGTCGCCCACAGCCGCTCGCCTGCCATCCACGCCCGTTTTGCCGAGCTGACCGGTGAACACATTGCCTACGAACGCCGCCTGGTGCCCATGGATGGGTTTGCCCAAGGCGTGCGCGCGTTCGCGGCAGAGGGCGGGCGCGGCTGTAACGTCACCGTGCCCTTCAAGACCGACGCGCCGGGCCTGGCGACCGAGTGCAGCGAGCGCGTGCGGCTGGCGGGCGCCGCCAACACGCTCACCTTTCGCGCCGACGGCAGCATCTACGCCGACAACACCGACGGTCTGGGCCTGGTGGCCGACATCACGCACAACGCAGGGGTGTCGCTGGCCGGGCGCGACGTGCTGCTGGTGGGTGCCGGTGGCGCGGCCGCAGGTGTGCTGGGCCCGCTGCTGCTGGCAGGCGTCCGCCACATCACCGTGGCCAACCGCACCCTGGCCAAGGCGCAAGCGCTGGTGCAGTCGCACAGCGCACTGGCAGCGCTACAAAAAGCAGAGCTGTCGGCACAAGATCCACTAGCGCTATCGGCCAATTTCGATGTGATCATCAACGCCACGGCCAGCAGCCTCTCTGGCGGCGGTGTGCCGGTCCCCGCCAGCGTGCTGCGCCCGGGCGCTCTGGCCTACGACATGATGTACGGCCCCGCAGCGCAAGGCTTCATCGACTGGGCGCGCCAGCACGGTGCGGAGCCCCGTGACGGCCTGGGCATGCTGGTGGAACAGGCCGCTGAAGCCTTCTTGCTGTGGCGCGGTGTGCGCCCGCCTTCGGCCCAGGTGCTGCGCGAAATGCAGCAATCCATGGCGGCCTGAGCCCCGAGGACGCCCCGATGAAAGCCGTGCTGCGCTGGCTGGGACTGCTGGTGATCGCCTTCGTGGCGCTGCAGCTGTTCTTCGTGCTGCGCATTGCCGCCATGGTGGCGATCAACCCCCAATCCACCACCTTCCAGCGCTCTGAAGCCTGGACGCTGCTGGCCAGCAAAGGCCACGTGCCTTGGCGCCAGCAATGGGTGCCGTACGCGGACATCTCCGACCATCTCAAGCGCGCCGTCATCGCCTCGGAAGACGATGGTTTTGTGAACCACGACGGCGTGGACTGGAACGCCATCGAAAAAGCCTGGGAGCGCAACGCCAAGGCCGAAGCCCTGGCCAGCAAGGCGCAGGCCCGCGCCCCCGAGCGCCCTGTGCGTGCGCCCAAGATCCGGGGTGGCTCCACCATCACCCAGCAGCTGGCCAAGAACCTGCTGCTGTCGGGCGAACGCACGCTGCTGCGCAAGGGGCAGGAGTTCGTGCTCACGCTGGCGCTGGAGCAGTTGCTCTCCAAGCAGCGCATCCTGGAGATCTACCTCAACAACGTGGAATGGGGCGAAGGCGTGTTCGGCGCCGAGGCGGCCGCGCAGCACTACTTCCGCAAGAGCGCCAGCCGCCTGGGCACTGCCGAAGCCGCGCGCCTGGCCGTGATGCTGCCCGCGCCCAAGCGCTTTGAGAAAACGCCCGGCTCGGCGTATCTGGCAGGACGGACACGCACGATCCTGGGGCGCATGGGCGGCGCGGAGTTGCCCTGAACTTCACCCACAGGTAAGCAGCGCGCCTTATCGCCCCAGCGGCGCATCGCGCCGCTGCAGCCACAGCGCAGACGCCCCCTCCGGCCGCAGTGTCACTTGAAACCTGGGGGCCCCCACGGCGCCCCCCGCCGGCAGCCGCACGGTGTACCGCTGCAGCAGCATGGCCGCCAGCAGTGTCATCTCCAGCATCGCAAAGTGCTGGCCAATGCACACGCGCGGCCCCAGGCCGAACGGAATCCACGCGCCCCGAGGAATGGACGGAGCGCCGTCCAGAAACCGCTCGGGCACAAAACGGTCCGGCTCGGCAAACCAGCGCGCATCGCGGTGCAGCACCCAGGGGGTGATGCGCAGCATGGCGCCCTGGGGCACCGGCACGCCGCCCAGCGTGATGGGCGCGGTGGTGCGGCGGCTCATCAGCGCGGCGATGGGTGGGTACAGGCGCAGCGCCTCTTTCAGCGTGGCGCCCAGCCAGGGCAGTTGGGCCAGATGCTCGGGGCCGGGGGTGCCGCCCTGCAGCACGGCATCGACCTCGGCCTGGGCGCGCTGCGCGGCCTCGGGGTGCTGGGCCATGAGCAGGGTCCACCACAGCAGCGTGGTGGCGCTGGTTTCGTGTCCGGCCTGGAAGCTGACGATGCACTGGTCAAACACCTCTTGCGCAGACAAGGCCTCGCCGGTTTCCTCGTCGCGCAGGGCCAGCAGCATCTGCAGCAGGTCCGTGCGCGCAGGGGCATCGGGCGGGGGCACCTCGGCCTGGCGGGCATGGATGTGGCGCCACACCAGCCCCTTCAGCGACCGGATAGCCCGCCGCTTGGCCGCCTTGCCCGGCAGGGGCAGCCAGTCGGGCAGCGTGAAGGGCATGAACATTTCGCGGAAGGCGGCTTCCGACAGCGTCTGCGTGGCCCAGGCGGCTTCGCGCGCATCGGCCTGCGCCGAGGTGCTGAACAGCGTGCGCAGGATCACATCCATGGCCACATCGGTCCAGAGCGCATCCACCGGCACCTGAGCACCGGGCTGGCCCGGCGGTACGGCAGCGTCGAGCGCGCTGCGGGCGGCCTCGGTCATCAGCTGCGCGTAGCCTGCCACCCGCTTGGGGGTGAAGGCGGGCATCAGCATGCGGCGCTGGCGCTGCCAGGTGTCGCCTTCGGTCACCAGCACGCTCTGGCCAAACACTTCTTCAAACACCGCAATGCCACGCTCCCAGCGGATGAGCTGGTCGGCATGGGTGACGAGTGCCTCGCGCACGAGGTCGGGGTGCATCAGGTCCCACGCATCTTCATACCCTAGTCGCATGCGGGTGAGGTCGCCATGCTCGCGCTGCAGTTGAGTGACAAAGCCCAGGTAGTCGGCCCGCATGGCGCGCAGCAGCGGCAGGCCCCACCAACGGGTTCGCGGGCCGCGTGGCGCTGCAGGCGTGGGGGGAGGAGTGGGAGAAGTAACAGAGGACGTGGTGACTGTGGGCGAGTTCATGCCCCACATGCTGCAGCGCAGCGACGAGTCGGTATTGAACGATTGCGACAGCACCCGTCGCCTACACTCGCGCCCCATGGCAAGCTTGGCCCCCCTTTCCCACCGGCACCCTGCCGGGTTGATCCCCTCGGGGGAACTGTGGCTGCCGCGCGCCAGCCTCACGGCCTGCCTGCGTGCCGCCATGGCGCGCAGCACGGTGGGCCATGCGCTCAGCGATGCGCAGCGCATCAACCGGTTCCCCGCATCCCCCTTGTGCAGCCTGAGCTGGTGGTTTGAAGGCCGCAGCGAGGCCCTGGTGGCCGAGCGCCCCGACACCATGCCCACGGAACACAGCCCGCGCGAGGCCTACCCCGGCCGCTGGGTGCTGGCAGGCCCGCAGACGCGCCCCACTTCCAGCTACTGCGCAGGGCCCACACACGCCATGATGGTGATGTTCATGCCCGACGCGCTGCACCAGCTCACCGGCGTAGACCCCGGCGCCCTGACCGACCGCATGGTAGACGCGCAATCGCTGCTGTCACCCGACTGGGTGGCGCTGTGCGAGGCAGTGCAGAACCTGCCCGACAACGCGGCCCGCCTGCAGCACCTGGAGGACTTCCTGGAGCCCCGCTGGCAAGCCTGCCGCCCCGCCCAAGCCTTGCCCACACAGCGCTACGGCGACTGGGCCGCGCACCTGGCGCAGCGCGCCGCCCTGTCGGCCCCCGGCCGCAGCCTGCGCCAGCTGGAGCGGCGCATCAAGCGCTGGGCCGGGCTGCCCCTGCGCGAGCTGCGCGGCTTTGGCAAGGCCGAGCAGGCGTTCTTCGACACCATCGCGGCCGATGCATCCCAAGGCAGCGTCAAATGGGCGGATGTCGCAGCGGGCGCCGGGTTCTCCGACCAGTCGCACCTGTGCCGCGTCACGCGCCGCATCACGGGCTATGCACCGCAGGCGCTGTATGACGGCATCTATGGGGACGAAGCTTTCTGGGCCTATCGCATCTGGGTGTAGCGCTGCCCAGATCCTTGCCTGGCATGCAGGCCCGGCGCCCGTATCATCCCCGCCATGCTTGCCAAGTTGATGAGTTTCCTTCTGCTGGGGATCGTGCGGTTTCTCACCGGCTCCCAGGCCCGCTGGTATGGCTGCCCGCCCAAGGCCGAGCAGCGTATCTACTTTGCCAACCACCAGAGCCATGCCGACATGGTGCTGATCTGGGCGGCGCTGCCCGAAGAGCTGCGCAGCATCACGCGGCCCATCGCTGCCAAGGATTACTGGACGAAGACGCCGTTCCGGCAGTGGATCACCACCGCCGTGTTCAACGCCGTGTATGTGGACCGCCAGGCCACGCCCGCGCGGCCGGTTGCGCCGGTGGCGGCCGAGCCCACTGGGGCACCAGCCACGCCGAGCGATGCAGACACGGCCGCCGCCGGTGGCCCAGACCCTTCGCCCGAAGTGCCGCCCCGCGTACCTACCCCCGAGGAACTGCGCGCCGCCCTGCCCGAATCCGACCCGCTGGCCCCGCTGGTGCGCGCGCTCGAGAGCGGCGACTCCATCGTGATCTTCCCGGAAGGCACGCGGGGCCATGGCGACGAGCCCCAGTCGTTCAAATCCGGCCTGTTCAAGCTGGCACAGATGTTTCCGCAGGTGGTGCTGGTGCCCGCATGGATCAACAACGTGCAGCGCGTGATGCCCAAGGGCGAGGTGGTGCCGGTGCCCATCCTGTGTTCGGTGACCTTTGGCGCGCCCATCCAGCTCGAAGCGGGTGAAGAGCGCCGCCCGTTCCTTGACCGCGCGCGCCGCGCCGTCATCGCTCTGCGGGAAGTCTGAGCATGACCCGTCCGAAGCCCCTGACCTTGCCGAATGCTGCGCCCCGGAGCGCGCGCTGACATGAACCAATTCCTGCGCAACCTCACCGCCACCCAGCAGATCGGGGCCTTGTTCCTGGTCGTGTTCGGCATCCTGTCCATCGTCACCGTGTGGGCCTTCGTGCGCAATCTGCGCGAGCACGCCAGCGACGACCCCGAAGCAGAAGCCCGGGCCCTGGAAGCCAAGCGCTTCTGGGGGCTGCTCAAGACCTCCTGGGTCATGGCTACGGTGTTCTGGATCGGCTGGGTGCTGGGCGAAACGGTGGCCACGGTGCTGTTTGCCATCGTGGGCTTTTTTGCGCTGCGCGAGTTCATCACCCTGTCGCCCACGCGCCGGGGCGACCACCGCAGCCTGGTGCTGGCATTCTTCGTGGTGCTGCCCTTGCAGTTCTGGCTGGTGGGCAGCAAGCACTTCGACCTGTTCACCGTGTTCATCCCGGTGTACGTGTTTCTGGCGCTGCCCGTGGTGAGCGCACTGGCCAACGACCCCCAGCGGTTTCTGGAGCGCAATGCCAAGCTGCAGTGGGGCATCATGGTCTGCGTGTACGGCATGAGCCACGTGCCCGCGCTGCTGCTGCTCGACTTCCCGGGCTACCGCGACAAGGGCGCGTTTCTGGTGTTCTTTCTGGTGTTTGTGGTGCAGACCTGCATGCTGGTGCAGCACCTGCTCGGGCGGCGCTTTCCGCACAAACCGGTGGCGCCGCAAGTGAGCCAGAGCTTTCAGTGGACCAGCTGGCTGGCAGGCGTGGCCGCCGGGGGCCTGGCAGGCGGTCTGCTGACCTTCATCACCCCCTTCAAACCCGGCCAGGCGCTGGGCATGGCGCTGCTGGCCTGCGTGGCGGGCAGCCTGGGGCACCTGGTGATGAAAGCACTCAAACGCGACCGCGGCATCACCAGCTGGGGCATGCAGGGCATGTCCGTCACCGGTGCCGGGGGCTTGCTCGACCGGGTGGATGCGCTGTGTTTTGCAGCGCCCGTGTTCTTCCATTCGGCACGCTGGTACTTCGGCTTGTAGAAGAATCGGCCGATAGCGCTAGTTCCCATTGCCCCAATAGCTATAAAAACGAGAGCAAATGCGCATCCTTGGTATTGACCCCGGCCTGCAGACCACCGGCTTCGGCGTGGTGGACATGGACGGCCACAAGCTCAGCTACGTGGCCAGCGGCACGATCCGCACCACCACCCTCGCGCTGGGCGACTTGCCCGGGCGCCTGAAGATCCTGTTCGACGGCATCACCGAGGTCGCAGCCCGCTACCAGCCCGATGTGGCCTCGGTCGAGATCGTGTTCGTCAACGTCAATCCCCAGTCCACGCTGCTGCTGGGACAGGCGCGGGGCGCCGCCATCACCGCCCTGGTGGCCAGCAATCTGCCCGTGGCCGAATACACCGCGCTGCAGATGAAAAAAGCCGTGGTCGGCCACGGCCGCGCCGCCAAAAGCCAGGTGCAGGAAATGGTGCGACGGCTGTTGCAGCTGCCAGGCCTGCCGGGCACGGACGCAGCCGACGGCCTGGGCATGGCAATCACCCATGCACACGCCGGTTCCGCCATGGGCCGCCTGGGTGAAGCCGCCACGCTGAATCGGCGGCAGCATGCGATGTACAAGGATGGGCGGAGTTATTGAAATCCCGCCATTGCCAACGTCGAAGTACCTAGGTTTGGAGCATCGCCCATACTGCACCTGACAGACGCACTTGGATCAGTTGCACTGTGAGTAGCCTCGAGGCGGTAGGGATGACGTCTCGCGCGCTACGCGCCTGGCCAAAAGGATCGACGACTGAACTGCATCAAAGCTGGCCCCAGTCCCAGGCCAGTAGAGGCCACGCGGCCCTGAGCAGAGCGTCAGAATCTGCGGTTTGGTATCAATCTCCGCCCCTTCTCCCCGCTCCACCACCATCTCATAACGGATGGTTGAAACGGGTTTGCCTCGAAAGGTCTCCAACACGCGTGCGTGATAGATGTGACGCTCCTCGGTCACTACGTCAGCTGCCTCGTGGTGCGCACTTTTATTGTGCAGTGGAGCTATGTCCACGCGGGTGTGAACAACAAGGGCCGAGTAGGGCGTCTGCGCAATCGCTTTTGCCAGAAACTCCCTTTCGGCAGACGCCATGGCTTCGGCAGAGTTCGTTTCTCCTGCGGCTGGCATCGTCACCGCAAAGGCACCGTCGGTGTTGAACCAGGAACCCGCGATAAATGTGGCTACCACCACGCTAGCGCGCAAACTCATGACTCACTCCCCGCTTCAGAGGATGTCCCCTGAAAAACTGGCAAAGATTTGCCCTGCGCCGATCCGGAGGGAAAGGTGAATGCATCCCAGACACTCGCAGGATATCGACTGATATTGACTTCATTGCCCTGATTGCCTCCAAGCATGAAGTAGTGTTTGCCATCACGGCTCTGGCCGACTGCAAACGCCACGTGCCCTCCGCCAGACCTGCTTTTGATACAGATGGCCCCATACACGGGACTCTTGCGTTCCACGCCGAAGTTAGACCACTCCTTGGCTCTGAACGCGTTTGGAGGAGGCAAGTAGCCGTGCTGGGACATGACCCATGCCACGAACGATCCACACCAAGCATCCTTTTTGCCTGAATCATCCTTGGCCCAGTATTTCGCGGCCTTGTGATACTCCATGATGCGCGGATTGGCGCTGGCACCTGCCACTTCTTTCTGACCCAGTTCGCGTTCGGCCGTCGCGATCCAAGGAGCCCCCAAATCAGCGCTGGAGGGCGCGGGGTTGGTCAAGGCAAGCTTCGATTGCACCGTGTTTTCGGCGTCAGCCCGGCACATGAGCTCGGTCATTGTTTTGCTGCCAGGCCGAATCAACCCATCCGGACGCGTTATGCCTATGCTGCGTTGAAAGGCCTGAATCTTGAAAATGGTCCGCGCCCCGGGCGAACCATCTGCCACCAGTTGCTGAACACCCGGCATGTCAATCTCGTTCAGCAACCGCTGAACGATCATGGTGTCGTTCAAGGAATTGCGGCCGCCTTGGCCAACGGTATCCGTGATCATCGGCGTCTCCTATGCGCTCGCTGGATGTTCAAGGCTTTCACGCCAACTGCGTCTTCATCCGCTCCGCCCGCTCCTTCGGCGAGGGGTGGGTGGACAGAAAGTTGCTCGAATCACCGCCCGACATCGCGGCCAGCTTTTCCAGTGCGCTCACGCAGGCGCCAGGCTGGTAGCGCTTGGCTTTCATGAAGCCCATCGCGTAATCGTCGGCCTCGCGTTCGTTGCTTTGGGAGTGCTGGGCGCGCACCACTTTTTCAAACAGATCGCCCAGTTGCGAGTCGGCGATGGCGCCGGCACGGCTGTTGCTGGACGAAACGGCATTGCGCAGGGCGCTGGTGCGCAGGGCCGCCTGGATGCGGGCCTTGCTGTGGCCCTTTTTGACGTGGCCGATTTCGTGGCCGATGACGTAGCGCACTTCGTCATCGGTGAACTTGTCCATCAGGCCCGAGTACACACGGATGGTGCCGTTGGCCATGGCAAAGGCGTTGATGTCGGGGGTGAGGTAGACCTTGAAGTTCATCTTCAGGCCGTCATACGTGCCCAAGCCCGCCGTGAGTTTGTTCAGGCGCGTGGCGTAGGGGTTGCCAGCGGGAGCAATGCGGTTTTGGCGGTCGCTTTCAGCGGCCATCTGGTCAAAGGCAGCCTTGACCTCGTCGTCGGTCATCGACTCGGATTTGGCCAGGTCCTTGCCCGCGTCGAGCATCTTGCCCAGGTCAAACTGTGCCCAGACGGGCGATACGGCACTCACGCCGGATGCCAGGGTCACAAGCGTCAGTAGTTGGCGGCGGTCCATCGAATTCCCTCTCTCTTCTGTATCGTTGCTTTAGGTATGGATGTTTTATTGAGCAACCTTGTGCAAGCAAAGGTTCTCAAGTGCGCCGAAATATAGCGACGCCCTCTCCCGATTCCGGCGGTGGGTCCTGTCTGCAGATGTAAGAGCTGTGTGCCGATGCTCGGTGCGGTCAGTGCGCCAAAGCGTCGTTCACGTGCGCTCTAAAAAAGGTATCGCTGGCGACACATCCACCTTCGCGCGGCGCGACGCGCGCAGCGGCAGAGGATTGCTGCTTCAGAAGGCCGAACGGCTTGGCAGAAAATGCCACCACCCGGGGTGGTGCGGCTCAGCGCCCCAGCCCGCGCTTGAGCTCCTTGAGCAGCAGCAGCACCTGGTTGGATGCGTGGCGGCAGCTGCCGTTGAGCAGCTGCGCTGCCTTGGGCTGGTCGCCCGACTGGAAAGCTGTCACCACGTCGGCCGCCTGCTGGTGAAAGTATTTGTGCCGCGCCACCAGCATGTCGAACGCGGGGTAATGCCCCAGGCGCACCCGGCCCGTGCCGTAGAGCCATCGGCCCAGGTCACAGCGGTCGTCCTGGCAGATGCGTTCGGGCCGCATGACTTCATCGGAGCGCCCGTTGACCATGTCTTGCAACTGCAGGCGCCAGCGCTCGTGGCTGGCAATGGCGGCGTCGATGTCGATCTCGGTCATCAGCGTGGCCGCGTATTCGGCGTCCAGCACCAGTTCACTGCCGTTGTCTTCCATGGCCCAGGTGGTCTCGGGGCTGGTGGGGTCCTGCTCCCGGATCTTGAACAAGCGGCTGAAAAAACCCATGCGTCATCCCTTTTGCGCGACTGGCCCGCGCAGCGCGAAATGGCAGCCGGCGCGGAAATGTCTTGAAACATTCTGTGGCGCCTCCGCCGTTTTGGCTACCAAAAAATGGCCCCTTCGTAAAAATGTGCGTGGGCAACCCTGCTGCCACTGCCAGCTCTGCGCCCACCGCCTGCACAAAAGCAACGGCAGCCGGACAATGCGTGCATGACTTCCACTCCCCGCCGCCCTGCCCTTTCCATGCTTGATCTGGTGGCCGTCCGCGAAGGCGGCACCGTGGCCGATGCGCTGCAGATTGCGCTGCGCACCGCCCAGCATGCCGAAAAACTGGGCTTTGCCCGCTACTGGCTGGCCGAGCACCACAACATGGCGGGCATTGCCAGCTCCGCCACCGCCGTGCTGGTGGGCCACATTGCCGGTGGCACCTCGCGCATCCGCGTCGGGTCGGGCGGCGTGATGCTGCCCAACCATGCCCCGCTGGTGGTGGCCGAGGCCTTTGGCACGCTGGCCGAGTTGTACCCCGGCCGCATTGACCTGGGCCTGGGCCGCGCGCCGGGCACCGACCCCACCACCATGCGAGCACTGCGCCGCAACCGGGTGGAAACCGAAGAAGACTTTCCGCGCGACGTGGCCGAGTTGCAGCGCCTGCTGGCCCCTGCCGAGCCCGGCCAGCGCCTGATTGCCATGCCAGGTGCGGGGACCAATGTGCCGATCTGGTTGCTGGGCTCCAGCCTGTTTTCGGCCCAGCTGGCAGCCGAGCGCGGTTTGCCATATGCGTTCGCCTCACACTTTGCGCCGCGCCTGCTGCACCAGGCCATCGACCTGTACCGCAATCTGTACCGGCCGTCTGCCGCCTGGCCCAAGCCCTATGTGGCCATTGGCGTGCCGCTGATCGCGGCCCCGACGGACGAAGAGGCCGACTACCTGGCCAGTAGCACCTACCAGCGCGTGCTCGGCATCTTGACAGGCGACCGCCACCGTCTGCTGCCGCCCATCGAGAACTATGCTGCGCGCCTGCAACCCCAAGAGCGTGCAGCGATTGGCGACTTTTTGGCTGCGGCCGTGATTGGCGGGCCGGACACGGTGCGTGCAGGGCTGGCCAGCCTGAGCGAAGCCACTGGCGCCGACGAGCTGATGCTGGTGAGCGATGTGTACGACCCTGCGCTGCGTCTGCGCTCGCTGGACATTGCCGCCAAGGCCCACGCCACACTGGACCAGGCCGCCGTCGCGGCCTGAGCACCTGGGCAGCCGGGGGGCGCCTGGGCGCCGCTCTTGGTCTTCAGCGCGCCAGGTAGCCGCCATCCACGGGGTAGTACGCCCCGGTCACAAACGACGCCTTGCTGGACGCGAGCCAGGTCACCAGCTCGGCCACCTCCTCGGGCTGCCCCAGGCGGCCGATGGGGTGGGCGCCAACCAGCATGGCGTTGATGCCGGCGTCCTGCTCCAACCCGCTGATCATGGGCGTGTGGATGAAAGCAGGGCCCACGGCATTGACGCGCACGCCGTGCGCGCTGTATTCGATGGCCGCAGCCTTGGTCAGCCCCACCACCCCGTGCTTGGCCGCCGTGTAGGCGGGCGCCGTGGCAAAGCCCACCGAACCCAGGATAGACGCCATGTTGATGATGGCGCCGCCACCGTTCTTCAGCATCGCGGCGATCTGGTACTTCATGCCGTAGAACACGCCCGACAGGTTGATGTTGATGACCTGCGCCCAGCCGTCCAGCGGGTAGTCGGCCGTAGGCGCCTGCGGGCCGCCGATGCCCGCGTTGTTGCAGGCCACGTCCAGGCGGCCGTAGTGGGCGACGGTGCGCTGCACCAGCGCCTCGCAGTCCTCGGGCTTGCCCACGTCGGCCGCCACAAAGATCGCATCGCCCCCGGCTGCGCGCACCAGCGCAGCGGTTTCCTCGCCAGCCTGCACATTCACATCCGACACCACCACCTTGGCACCTTCACGCGCCCACACCAGCGCAATCGCGCGGCCGATGCCCGACGATGCGCCCGTTACCAATGCCACCTTGTTCTTCAGCATGAAAGACCCCTTGTTCGTTCCAAACGCCTGCAACCTGATGCCACAGATCAACTTTCATTCTGCGCGTGCCATGCGTCAGCGCCTTGACCTGCGTCATGCCCCGGGCATGGAAGCAGGGTGGAGGCATTGGGCCTTGGGTAGCGGCTACCATCAGGGGCTGCCGAGCCTGCGGCGGACATCCGTCCGTTGCGGGACTGCCTGATTTCCACGCTGACGCCCCACCACCCACGCCCGCATTTGCATGCCTGCTTTTTCCTTTGAAGCCCTGGACGCCCAGGGCCAGACCCGCAAAGGCCTCCTGGAGGCTGACACCGCCAAGGCCGCACGCAGCCTGCTGCGGGCCCAGGCGCTGGTGCCGCTGGCGGTGGAGCTGGTGCAGACGGGCCAGTCGCTGGACGGCCGGTCCGCCAGCCTGGGCCAGCGCCTGTTCACCCGGCCGGTGTTCAGCGCGACGGGGCTGGCCATCTGGACACGGCAGATCGCCGGGCTGGTGTCGTCGGGCCTGCCGCTGGAACGTGCACTCACCGCGCTGTCCGAAGAAGCCGACGATGAACGCCAGCGCCACCTGGTCGCCGCCCTGCGCGCCGAGGTCAATGCAGGCGCCACCTTTGCCCGCGCACTTTCGCAGCACCCGCGCGAGTTCTCTGACATCTACTGCGCCGTGATCGGTGCGGGCGAGCACAGCGGCAACCTGGGCCTGGTGCTGGAGCGCCTGGCCGACGACCTGGAAGAGCGCCAGGCGCTCAAGGCCAAGCTGGTGGGCGCTGCGCTGTACCCGGCCATCGTGACCCTGGTGGCCATCGTGATCGTGTTGTTCCTGGTGGGCTATGTGGTGCCGCAGGTGGCCAGCGTGTTTGCAGGCACCAAGCGGGCGTTGCCGTTCCTGACAGTGGCCATGCTGGGCCTCAGCGCCTTTGTGCGCAGCTATGGCTGGGTGATGTTGATTGCTTTTATTTTGATAGCGCTTGGGACAAGATGGGCGCTCACCATCGGCCATATTCGCGAGAAATTTGATGCCGCCTGGCTCAATCTGCCCCTGGTGGGCAAACTGGCGCGCGGCTACAACGCAGCACGGTTTGCCGGCACGCTGGCCATGCTGGCAGGCGCCGGGGTGCCGATCCTGAAGGCCTTGCAGGCGGCTGCTGAAACGCTGAACAACCGCGCGCTGCGGGCCGACGCGCTCGACGCCCTGGTTCTGGTGCGCGAGGGTGCCCCGCTGGCCTCGGCCCTGGCCCAAAAGAAACGCTTTCCGGGCCTGCTGTCGATGTTTGCACGCCTGGGCGAACAGACCGGACAACTGCCCGTGATGCTACAGCGCGCGGCCCGCCAGCTCTCGGCAGAGGTCCAGCGCCGCGCCATGGCCCTGGCTACCATCCTGGAGCCGCTGCTCATCGTGGGCATGGGCCTGATCGTGATGCTCATCGTGCTGGCCGTGCTGCTGCCGATCATCCAGCTTAACCAGTTTGTGAAGTGACCTTATGGCCGTGACGCTCGACGACAAGCTGGTAGTCGCCATCTCCTCGCGCGCGCTGTTCAATTTTGAGGAAGAGAACCGCGTCTTCGAAAAGGACAACGACCGCGCCTACGTGGACCTGCAGCGCCAGCGGCTCGACGTGTCTGCTGCGCCTGGCGTGGCGTTTTCGCTGGTGCGCAAGCTGCTCGCGTTCAATACCTCCGAGCACCAGCGCGTGGAGGTGGTGCTGCTGTCGCGCAATGACCCCGTGAGCGGCATGCGCGTGTTCCGCTCCTGCCACGCCCACGGGCTCCCCTCCATCCAGCGCGGTGTGTTCACGCAAGGCCGCGACCCGTTTCGCTACCTGCGGCCGCTGGGCGCGCACTTGTTCCTGTCCGCCAACGAGGCGGACGTGCGCGAGGCCTTGCACCTGGGCTACCCCGCCGCGCGGGTGGTGACGGAGTCGGTGCAGGCCGGCGACTCCAATCCCCACGAGGTGCGGATTGCCTTTGACGGTGACGCGGTGCTGTTTTCCGACGAGGCCGAGCGCGTGTACCAGGCCGAAGGGCTGGCCGCCTTCCAGCAGCACGAGACCGACAAGGCCGCGCAGCCCCTGCCCGACGGCCCTTTCAAACCCCTGCTGGCCGCCTTGCACCGACTGCAGTCAGCGGGCGAGGCCGGTGGCACCGGCATGCACATCCGCACCGCGCTCGTCACCGCCCGCAGTGCCCCCGCGCACGAGCGCGCCATCCGCACCCTGATGGACTGGAACATTGCGGTAGACGAGGCCATGTTTCTGGGCGGCCTGCCCAAGGGCGAGTTTCTGCGCGAATTCGAACCCGATTTCTTCTTTGACGACCAGACCGGTCACGTCACATCGGCAGCGCGCCATGTGCCTGCAGGGCATGTGAACAGCGGCATCTCGAATCCGGCGCGGGTTGTGGGGAACTGATCGCTGAAGCCTTCCCTGCAAGCTTGCGGGCTCTGCCACTCCGTGCCCGGCCCTCGCGAAAAGATCTGCAAAGACTTGCAACGCCCGGTGAAAGCCTGCAAAGCCTCGGTTGCAAACCACCGCCCTCGCCCCTCATGTGCCACCATGGCCATTGAGATTTCGAAGGAGAACACTTTGCGCATTCGCAAACCCTGGGTGCCCCTGTGGCTGCGGAAACCTGTCCTGGCGACGGTGGCCCTGTTGGCAGCCTGTGCAGCACTGGCACAAACGCCCCCACCAGCACCGGCCCCTCCAGCGGAGACACACGCCGCCACAGAGCTCGCAGCGGCAGTGAGCCCGGGCGAGCTGAAGGCACAACGTGAATTCAAGATGCTGGACTTCAACGGAGACGGCAAGCTCAGCCGCTCTGAGGTAAAGCTGTTCCCGCGCCTGGCGGCAGCCTTTGACGAGGCCGACACGGATGGCGATGGCTTTGTGTCGTATGCCGAAGTCCGTGCCTTCGCCGCCAAGTACCGCGCCGAGCGTGATCGCCAGCGAGCAGCGGCACAAGCGGCTGCGACGTCGGCGGCACCGGCTGCGCCGCCCCCTGCGCCAGAGACCCGTCCGTGAGGAACGCTGGTTGCACTTTGCCAAGCGGCAAAGCCCCAAAAAAACCAGTTCAATCGACTTGGAGCGCTAGTGCAATATGCGCTGTCAGCTATCCAATTAATAGCAAATAATACCTGGCGCATCGAGGCAGTACCCACAGCTTCTGTGCGCACGGCACCGTGCACCCACTGAATGCAGCGCCTGTACGTCACAGTTTGCCGCTGCGCAGTGGCTTCGCTGCACTGCACCGGGCTCGCCAAAGCACGCAATGGGCCGCCTTCAGGGCAGGCAGCCCGGCAGCGCCAGCTGCTCAGGCGCCACCGGTGCGCTTGACCTTGGGGTCGGTGTAGGTCAGCGGCTCGTTCTTGGCCTGCTGTGCCAGGCGCTCCTGCAAGGTCATCTTGTTGACGTCCTGCGCGACCTCTACCGCGCTGCCGCTGGCGCGCCACATCGACTGGATGAACTCCAGCAGCTGCTTGTAGATCGGCTCTTTGGGAGGCTCCGGCGGCTCTTCGACGGTGTCTTTCTTTTTTACCGCCGTCCAGTCCCGGTTGGGCGCCTCGGGCGCCGAGGGTTTGTCCGGCTCGCGCACGATCGCCCCCTCACCCATCCGGTCCATGGACTCGACAGGGTTGGGAGCGTTGATGGGACGCACCGGAGGCGCACCCGAGGCGCCAGTGGAATACAAATCAGCGCCCTGAGGACGCCAGGACGGCGATCGATCGACAGGTGGCATTTGCATGACATTGGCCCGTAGTTGAACAAAAGGTACAGAGGGTCTTTCGGCCTCTTCGTACATTCATTACGGCAAAAAGAAGGGTGAATTTAGGTCTTTTTCACCGATTGAACAAAATTTAGGGTTTTCCCTAGTGAAAAGCCAGCTTTTCGGGACGGTTCAGCGTCAGGCAGGGACCATGAAGGTGCCAAACAGTGCCCCGAATGGGCCGAATCGGCCGAACAGCGCGCTGGGCGCACGCCGAATGTCGCAACAGCACCACGCCGTCAGAAGGCCGGGCGCCCGCAGGCCATCACCCGCTGCAGGGGAACAGGCAGAGAAGTAAGCGGCTCGGGCCGTGCGCAAGGAATGCGCAAGAGGGGGGTCTCCGCCGGCCCCCATTCCCGACAGAGCATTTTGACGGTCTTGCAAGGAGCGCAGACAGGCCCCTAAGGCTGGCAGGACAAGGTCCGAGCCCAGGACGGAGTCGGCTTGACTCCGCCTTACAAGGTCAAAGAAAGCGTTCGAGCAACCGGCGCGAATGCTTGTCCAGCGCCGTGGTGTCCTTCACACGGAACTGCAAGCCGTCGCCCCCGGCAATCAGCAGCCGGGTGCGCCCGCCCAGGCGGCGGATGTCTTCTTCGGCCTTGAGCACCAGGCGGGCAGGCCCCCGGTCGGTCTCCACATCCCAGGTGCTAGGGGTCGAGAAACTAGAAACGGTGAGGATTCTCTGGATAGTGGGCACAAACTCGCGCACCTCCAGCTCTTCATCAATGAGCTGCCGGGCGGCGCCCGTCACGGCCTCCAGCCGGGGAACCCACAGCAGCTCATGACCGTCGGCGCCCACCAGGGACAGCCCCTCGCCCGGCGCGGCGATGGGAAAAGCACGCACGGGAGTCACGCCCTCATGGGCCGTGCCATCGGCCAGGGTCAGGACGACGCGGCCGTGCGGGTTGCGTGTGAGCTGGAAGGCAGGGGTGGACGACGATGGGGTCAGGGAAGCATTCATGGCAGGGTCGCTCACAGCGTCTCAGGGGTTGCCGGCGGGGTGGGCCGGGTGCAGCAGGCTGCTGTCGATGATCACGCCCGCCGCCTGCGCATCTTCTTCGGCGCGGCGGGCCTGGGCTTCGTACAGCCGCCAGTAGGCGCCCTGCTTTTCCATCAATTCATCGTGCGGGCCCACTTCCACCACCTCGCCGCGGTCCATGACCACCAGGCGGTCGGCCTTGCGCAGGGTGGACAGGCGGTGGGCAATGGCGATCGTCGTACGGCCTTGCACCAGGTTATCGAGCGCCTTCTGGATTTCCTTTTCGGTCTCGGTGTCCACCGCCGAGGTGGCCTCGTCCAGGATCAGGATGCGTGGGTCGATCAGCAGCGCGCGCGCAATGCTGATGCGCTGGCGCTCGCCGCCCGACAGGCCCTGGCCGCGCTCGCCCACCAGCGAGTCGTAGCCGTGCGCCAGGCGCAGGATGAATTCATGCGCATGGGCAGCGCGGGCGGCGGCCACGATTTCCTCGCGCGTCGCTTCGGGCTTGCCGTAGGCGATGTTCTCCGCGATGGTGCCAAAGAACAGGAAAGGCTCCTGTAGCACCAGGCCGATGTGGCGGCGGTAGTCGGCCACCGCAAAGCGACGGATGTCGATGCCATCGACCTGGATGGACCCGTCGCTCACGTCGTAGAAGCGGCTAATCAGGTTGACCAGCGTGCTCTTGCCCGAGCCACTGTGGCCCACCAGACCAATCATCTCGCCGGGGCGGATGTCCAGATCCAGCCCCTTGATGACCGCGCGGCTGCCGTAACGGAAGCCCACGCCCTGCATGCTGATGGCGCCCTGCACCTTGTCCACCTTGACGGGTTGGACGGGGTCGGGCACGTTGCTCACATGGTCCAGGATGTCGAAGATGCGCTTGGCGCCTGCGGCGGCCTTCTGGGTGACCGAAACGATGCGGCTCATCGAATCCAGCCGCCCGTAAAACCGCCCGATGTAGGCGATGAACGCCGTGAGCACACCCACCGTGATCTGGTTGCGCGACACCAGCCAGATGCCGAACGCCCAGACCACCAGCAGCCCGATTTCGGTCAGCAGCGACACCGTGGGGGTGAACAGGCTCCAGGTCTTGTTGAGCTTGTCGTTCACTTCCAGGTTGTGCTGGTTGGCATCGCGAAAGCGCTGGGCCTCGCGCTTTTCCTGGGCAAAGGCCTTGACCACGCGGATGCCGGGGATGGTGTCGGCCAGCACATTGGTCACCTCGGACCACACACGGTCGATCTTTTCAAACCCGGTGCGCAGGCGGTCGCGCACGGTATGGATCATCCAGCCAATGAAGGGCAGCGGCACCAGCGTGACCAACGCGAGCCACGGGTTAATGGAGAACAGGATCGCCGCCGTCATCACGATCATCAGCACATCGGTGATGAAGTCGAGCGCGTGCAGCGACAGGAACACGTTGATGCGGTCGGTCTCCGACCCGATGCGCGCCATCAGGTCGCCGGTGCGCTTGCCCCCAAAGTAGTCGAGCGACAGGCGCAGCAGGTGCTCGTACGTGGTGGTGCGCAGGTCGGCGCCGATGCGCTCGGACACCAGCGCCAGGATGTAGGTGCGCGCCCAGCTCAGGCCCCAGGCGGCCAGCGCCGACAGCAGCAGGCCGCTCAGGTACAGCAGCACCAGGCCAGGTTCGATCTGTTTGCCGTTCTGGAACGGAATCAGGATGTCATCCATCAGCGGGATGGTGAGGTAGGGCGGCACCAGGGTCGCTGCGGTGGACGCCAGCGTCAGGGCAAAACCGGCCGCCAGCTGTTTGCGATAGGGCCGCGCAAAACGCCACAGGCGCAGCAGCACCCAGGTGGAGGTCTGGGGTGGCTGGGCACGGGCACAAGCCGGGCACTCTTCGGTGTCGGGCGGCAGCGGCGTGTGGCAGGTAGGGCAAGCGGGCTCGTCGGCTTCGTCCTCGGCACCGCTGTCGCCCCGGGCGCTTTGCTGCTCAAAACGTTGCACCAGGCGCAGCGCCTGCGCATGGTGCGCCAGGGTAAAGCGCCACTGGGCCAGGCGCTCCTGGGGGTTGTGCAGCTCGAGCGAGCCCACTCCGCCATGGTCATGCAGCTTGAGCGTCAGCCCTTCACCCAGGGGCCAGCTGCGCCAGGTCGTGGTACCAGGGTCGCAGGCCAGCAGCCGTTCGGAGGTCACCACCACCCACCCCGCCGCAAAGCGCAGTGTGGCGCTCAGGTCAACCGGCAAAGCCGCCAACACGTTCTCTTTGGAAGCGAGCATGGCCCGCAAATCGGCCCCCACAGGGCCAGAAAAGACACCCGAGGCGTCCACAGAATGGTGATGTTGCATTTTTGGTTGGGTTTTCCGCCACCGGCTGCCTGCGGTGGCCGCTCTCGCGAAAGCAAGAATTCTCACCGATACTGCACGCCACGGTGCGACGGCATCCTCCTGTAACGTCTGTGGCGGCCTTTTGGCTGACACTGCGCACAGGCCCTGGACTGGCGCACAATCATCGTCCACAAAATTCCCTTTCGTCCCCCTACCGCACAGCCCTTACCAAGGCCGGAACCACAACCGCTGCAATCCATGGCGAAACTCAACGACATCCAACTGCTTCGCATCAACTACCTGCGGGGCCCCAATATCTGGACCTACCGGCCGGTCCTGGAAGTCTGGCTGGACCTGGGCGAGCTGGAGGACTACCCCTCCAACACCATCCCCGGCTTCAATGACCGCCTCACGGCCTGGCTGCCAGCGCTGATCGAGCACCACTGCGGCGTGGGCGAGCGCGGCGGCTTCCTGCAGCGCCTGCAGGAAGGCACCTGGTGCGGCCATGTGCTGGAGCACATCGTGATCGAGCTGCTCAATCTGGCAGGCATGCCCACCGGCTTCGGCCAGACGCGCAGCACCAGCCAGCGCGGCGTGTACCGCATGGTGTTCCGCGCCCGCGACGAAAGCGTGGCCCGCGTGGCACTGGCCCAGGGCCATGCACTGATCATGGCGGCCATCAACGACCAGCCTTTTGATGTGCAGGCCGCCGTGGCGCGCGTGCGCACCGAGGTGGACGACCAGTACCTCGGCCCCAGCACCGCCTGCATCGTCACCGCTGCCACCGACCGGGGCATTCCCCACATCCGCCTGAATGACGGCAACCTGGTGCAACTGGGCTATGGCGCCCGCCAGCGCCGCATCTGGACCGCTGAGACCGAGTACACCAGCGCGATTGCTGAAGGCATTGCCAGCGACAAGGATCTGACCAAGGGCCTGCTCAAGTCCTGCGGCGTGCCCATCCCCGAAGGCCAGGTCGTCAACAGCCCCGAGGAAGCCTGGGAGGCCGCGCAAGACATCGGCCTGCCCGTGGTGGTCAAGCCCTCCGACGGCAACCACGGCCGGGGCGTGACGCTGGACCTACGCAAGCAGGAAGACATCGAAGCGGCCTACCACGTGGCCTACCCCGAGGGCAGCGACGTGATGGTGGAGCGCTTCATCCCTGGCGACGAGCACCGCCTGCTGGTGGTGGGCGGCAAGGTGGTCGCCGCAGCACGCGGCGAGCTGGTCACCATCACCGGCAACGGCCGCTCCACCGTCAAGGAACTCATCGACACCCAGCTCAACTCCGACCCGCGCCGGGGTTACGAAGAAGAGTACCCGCTCGAAATCATCGACCTGGCCACCGACACCAAGGTGCAGCTCGAACTCAAGCGCCAGGATCTTGAAGCCGACTCGGTGCCCGCCGCTGGCCGCCAAGTGGTGGTGCAGCGCAATGGCAACGTGGCCGTGGACTGCACGGACGACGTGCACCCTGAAGTGGCGTACATCGCCCAGCTTGCCGCCAAGGTGGTGGGCCTGGACATCGCAGGCATCGACATGGTGGCCCGCGATATTTCCAAGCCCCTGCACACACAGGGCGGCGCGATTGTCGAAGTCAACGCGGGCCCTGGCCTGCTCATGCATTTGAAACCCGCCGTGGGCGCGCCGCGCCCTGTGGGCCAGGCAATTGCCGAGCACCTGTTCCCCTCCGACGCCGATGACGAAGGCCAGGCCGGTCGCATTCCGCTGGTGGGCGTGGCCGGCACGCGCAGCACATCGACCATCTCGCGCGTGGTGGCCTGGCTGCTGCACCTGAGCGGGCACCACACCGGCCTGGCCTGCCGCGAAGGGCTGTTTCTGGATCGTCGCTGCGTGGAGGCCACCGACTGCGCCCACTGGGAAGCCGCCCACCGCCTGCTGATGAACAAGATGGTGCAGGCCGCCGTGATCGAAAGCGACGCCCGCACCATCCTGCGCGACGGCCTGGCGTATGACCGCTGCCAGGTGGGCGTGGTGACCGACATGGACGGCGTGGAAACGCTGGCCGAATTCGATGTGCACGAACAGGACCAGATGACCAAGGTGATGCGCACCCAGGTGGATGTGGTGCTGGCCGAAGGCGCTGCGGTGCTCAATGCCGCCATCGCCCAGGTGGCCGACCTGGCCCCCCTGTCCGACGGCGACGTGGTGCTGTATGCGCAGGACGGCACGCTGCCCGTCATCGCCGAACACCGCGCCAAGGACAACGGCCGCGCCGTCTTCGTGAAGAACGGCCGCGTGGTGCTGGCCACGGGCAGCGCCGAGCATGTGCTGGGCGCCCTGTCTGATCTGACTTTTGGCCGCAACGCCGTGGTGCCAGACACCGACGCCCTGCTGGCCGCCATCGGCACGGCCTGGGCGCTGGACATTGCCCCCGACCTGATCGGCGCAGGCATCAAGACCTTCGAGCCCGAACTGGTACCCACCGCCGCCCTGCGGTCGTGATGGCCTCTCGTGCATTTGCCTTTGTTTGTTGTTTGACCCCACATCCCACGACCTGAACAGGGCCCCAGCGCTCTGATGGACCACTGAAAGAGACTTCCATGGATGTAACCCGCACCCGGGCCCTGCGCGGCCCCAACCTCTGGAGCCGCCACATGGCCATCGAGGCCGTGGTGACCTGCGCCGAGAACGAGCGCGCCGTGGGCCAGATGGCCGGATTCGAAGCCCGCCTGCGGGCCCTGTTCCCCGCCATCGGCGCACTGCACCCGGAAACCGGTGGCGGCGATGTGTCGCTGGCCCACGTGCTGCAGACCGCAGCACTGGCGCTGCAGGCGCAGGCCGGCTGCCCCGTGACCTTTGCGCGCACCACGGCCACCAGTGATGTCGGCGTGTACCAAGTGGTTGTCGAATACAGCGAAGAAGCCGTGGGCCGCAAGGCGTTTGAAGACGCGCAGCAACTCATCCAGGCCGCGCTGGGCAACGGCAGCTTCGATGCCGAAAAGGCCGTCGCCGACCTGCGCGAGCTGGACGAAGACGAGCGCCTGGGCCCCAGCACGGGCTCCATCGTCGAGGCCGCCGTAGCCCGGGGCATCCCCTACCGCCGCCTCACGCGCGGCAGCCTGGTGCAGTTTGGCTGGGGTTCCAAGCAGCGCCGTATTCAGGCAGCCGAGGTCGATTCGACCAGCGCCGTGGCCGAATCCATCGGCCAGGACAAGGACCTGACCAAGCGCCTGCTGCACGCCGCTGGCGTGCCCGTGCCGCTGGGCAAGCCGGTGGAGACTGTGGACGAAGCCTGGGAGGTCGCCCTCAAGGTCGGCCTGCCCGTAGTGGTCAAGCCGCAAGACGGCAACCAGGGCAAGGGCGTCACCGTCAACATCACCGACCGCGCACAGCTTGAAGAAGCCTACAAGAACGCGGCCGACTACGGCACCGTGATGGTCGAGCGCTTCTTGCCCGGCCACGACTTCCGCCTGCTGGTGGTGGGCGACCAACTGGTGGCCGCCGCCCGCCGCGAGCCGCCTCAGGTGCTGGGCGATGGCGAGCATACCGTGCGCCAGCTGGTGGACGTGGTCAACCAGGACCCCCGCCGTGGCGAAGGCCACGCCACCTCGCTGACCAAGATCCGCCTCGATGACATCGCCGTGGCCCGCCTGGCCATGCAGGGCCTGACACCCGACTCGGTGCCCGAGAAAGGCCAGCGCGTCATCTTGCGCAACAACGCCAACCTGTCCACCGGCGGCACCGCCACCGATGTGACTGACGACGTGCACCCCGAGGTTGCGGCCCGCGCCGTGGCCGCCGCCCAGATGGTGGGCCTGCACATCTGCGGTGTGGACATGGTGGCCGAGACCGTGCTGCGCCCCCTTGAAGAACAAGGCGGCGGCTTTGTGGAAGTGAACGCCGCCCCCGGCCTGCGCATGCATCTGGCCCCCAGCTACGGCAAGCCCCGCAACGTGGGCCAGGCCATGGTGGACAAACTGTTTGCCCATGGCGACGACGGCCGCATCCCTACCGTGGCCGTGACCGGCACCAACGGCAAGACCACCACCGCCCGCCTGATTGCGCACCTGTTCACGGCCCAGGGCCTGCGCGTGGGCATGACCAACACCGACGGCGTGTACGTGAACGGCCGCCAGATTGACAGCGGCGACTGCAGCGGCCCCAAGAGCGCCCGCAACGTGCTGCTGCACCCCGAGGTGGACGCCGCCGTGTTCGAGACCGCCCGTGGCGGCATCTTGCGCGAAGGCCTGGGCTTTGACCGCTGCCAGGTGGCCGTGGTCACCAACATCGGCGCGGGCGACCACCTGGGCCTGAACTACATCACCACGGTGGAAGACCTGGCCGTGCTCAAGCGCGTGATCGTGCAGAACGTGGCCCCCACGGGCTACGCGGTGCTCAACGCCGCTGACCCCATCGTGGCGGCCATGGCTTCGGCCTGCCCCGGCAAGGTGATCTACTTTGCGAGCGACCGCCACCACCCCGTGATGGTCACGCACCGCGCCCAGGGCCACCGCACCGTCTACGTGGATGGTGACTCCATCGTCGCCTCCGAAGGCTCGTGGCGCGAAACCATCCACCTGCGCGACGTGCCCATCACGCGCAACGGCAAGATCGGCTTCCAGGTCGAGAACGTCATGGCCTCCGTGGCTGCCGCCTGGGGCGTGGGCATGCCCTGGCAGACCATCCGCCGCGGCCTGTCGGGCTTTGTGAACGACAGCGACAACGCCCCCGGCCGCTTCAACATCATGGACTACCGGGGTGCGACGGTGATCGCCGACTACGGCCACAACCCCGACGCCATGCGCGCCCTGGTGCAGGCCGTGGACGCCCTGCCCGGCAAGCGCCGCAGCGTGGTCATCAGCGGTGCGGGCGACCGGCGCGACGAAGACATCCGCGAGCAGACCGTGATCCTGGGCGCCGCGTTTGACGACGTGATCCTGTACCAGGACGCTGCCCAGCGCGGCCGCGCCGACGGCGAAGTGATGGCCCTGCTGCGCGAAGGCCTGGCTGGCGCGCCGCGCACCACGCATGTGGAAGAGATCCGTGGCGAGTTCATCGCCATTGACACCGCCCTGGAACGCCTGCAACCCGGCGACCTGTGCCTGGTGCTGGTGGACCAGGTCGAAGAAGCGCTGGCCCACCTGGCCCAGCGCTGCACCGAAGGCGAGACCGCGGCATGACCGCTGCGCGCACGTTGGCAACTGCCGCCGTTGTGGCGCTTGCCGCCCTCGCGGGCGGCACAGTGCAGGCCGCATCGGGCGAAAAGATCGGCACCGTGGACACCGCGTTCCAGTGGATCGGCCGCGACCACGACATCATCGTCGAGGCCTATGACGACCCGGGCGTACGGGGCGTCACCTGCTACGTCTCGCGGGCACGCATCGGTGGTGTCAAGGGCACGCTGGGCCTGGCCGAAGACCGCGCCGAGGCCTCCATTGCCTGCCGCCAGGTCGGCCCCATCAGCATTCCCGAGCCACTGAAGAAACAGGAGGAAGTGTTCAGCGAACGCATGTCCATCCTGTTCAAGCGCCTGCGCATCGTGCGCATGGTGGACCCGGCCCGCAACACGCTGGTGTACCTGACCTACTCTGAAAAGCTCATCGACGGCTCCCCCCAGAACAGCGTGACCGCCGTTCCCGTGGACCGCGCCACCGCCATCCCGCTGCGCAAGTGACGGTAGCCCGGTGTGGCCGGGGCATCGCTCAGACATTAAAAAAAGGGGCTCCAGGCCCCTTTTTTGATCGTAGATGCCAGTAGCGCTAGTGCAATATACCTGAGCAGCTATCAAATAAATAGCATCTAGCCCTGAGCGGCAATCTGCCGCAGCGCCTGCTCAAACACCTCCACCGGCTGCCCACCCTGGATCAGGTGGCGCTCGTTGACGATGATCGCGGGCACCGAATGGATGCCGTTTTGCAGATAGAACTGCTCGCGCTCGCGCACCTCGTCGGCGTAGCGGTCTGAGGCGAGCAGCGCACGCGCCTCGGCCACATCAAGCCCTACCTCCCCCGCCACGCGCACCAGCACCTCGTGGTTGCTCGGGTCCTGCCCGTCGGTGAAATACGCCGTGAACAGCGCCTTCTTCAGCGCGGGCTGCACGCCCTTCTCTTCGGCCCAGTGCAGCAGCCGGTGCGCATCAAAGGTGTTGTAGATGCGGCTGCGCTTGTCCATGCTGAAGGTAAACCCCAGCGCCGCGCCGCGCGCCGCGATGGCCTCGCGGTTCTTCTGGCTCTGCTCGGGCGTGGCGCCGTATTTTTCTTGCAGGTGCTCGCCAATGTCCTGGCCCGCAGGACCCATCTGCGGGTTCAGCTCGAACGGCTGAAAGTGCAGGTCCAACGCGACCTCGCCCTGCAGCCGGTCCGCCGCCTGCTCCAGCGCCTTGAGGCCGATGATGCACCAGGGGCAGGAGACATCGGAGACGAAATCGATCTTGAGGGTGGTGGTCATGGGTCAAGTCTGTGGATGGCAAGCCAGGATGGTAGGACGGGCTGCAAAACCGCGGAGGCCGCAGGCTTAATGGTGCACCAACCAGCGCCTGCTTCGGGTATCACACCACCATGGGCGTTGCTCCGCCGTCCATCGTCAGAACCACGCCCGTGACGTAGCTTGCACGCTCGGACGCCAGAAACAGCACCACGTTGGCGACCTCCTCCGGCTGCGCCAGGCGACCCAACGGCACCTTGCTCGTCGCCTGTGCGAGCGCTTCCTGCTCCGAGATGTTGTGCATGCGTGCCGTGGCGATCATCCCTGCCTGCAACCGCTCGGTGTGGGTGGCGCCCGGGTTGACGGCATTCACGCGTACACCCTTCGGCCCGTAGGCGGCAGCCATGCCCGCGCTCATGAGCATCAGCGCCGCATTGGCCGCCCCGCCAGGCATATGGATGGGGCTGGCGACCTTTCCTCCGGCGCCCACCACATTGACGATGGCTCCCTGGCCCCGTGCGCCCATCTTCTTGACCACCAGATCCACCATGTGGACGTACGTGAAGAACTTGGCGTTCATCGCGTCGTGCCAGGCCTGCGCGCTCAAATCCTCGGGCGGTGTGCGCCGGGCAGCCCCTGCAGAGTTGACCAGCACATCGACGTCCCCAAAGGCGGCTTCAGCAGCCGACAGCGCTTTCGCCGCCGACTCGGGCTGCTGCAGGTCAGCGACATGGACGCTGATGCGCCCAGCGCTGCCATTGACATCCACCAATAACCGACCACGTGCGGCCTCCAGGTGTTCGGTGCTGCGCGATACCAGGCTGACGTGCGCCCCTTCGGCCAGAAACGCCGCCGCGCAGGCATAACCAATGCCTTTGCTGCCCCCCGTGATGAGGACATGCTTGTCCTTGAGATTCAGATCCATTGACTTGCTCTGAGAAAGGTGAAGTTGACCGGACCACGCCGCGTCATTCGATCGAAATGCCAGCCGCCTTCACCACGGCACCATACCGATCCAGGTCCCGCTTGATTTCGTCGCGGTATTGCTCGGCAGTTCCGGGTGTGGGCTCGATGCCCATTACACGCAATTTCTCACGCACGGCGGCATCGTTCAGCACCGCGTTCAGTTCTGTGTTCAGGCGCGTGATCACCGCCGCAGGCGTACCCACCGGTGCCAGCAGCCCCACCCACGAGTTGACAACAAAGTCGGGTACACCGCTCTCGACAAACGTGGGCACATCGGGCAAGGCGCTGGTACGCTGCGCGCTCGACACCGCAATGGCTTTGAGCTTGCCGGACTTGATGTGTCCGTGAGCGCCCGCCACCGCCGTGTACACCAGTGGAATCGTTCCCCCCAGCACGTCGGTCATGGCTTGGCCACCGCCCTTGTAGGGCACATGGGTCAGGTTGGCGCCCGTCCGGATTTTGAGCAATTCACCGGCAATGTGGGGTGTACCACCCGTCCCCGAGGTTCCAAACGAGAGACCTCCTTGTTGGGTCTTCGACAAGGCAATCACATCGGCCAGGCCCTTCACCGGCACGCCAGGGTTCGCCACGAGCACCAGGGTGGCATCGCCAATCTTGCCGACTGGCGCAAAGTCTTTGGCCGTATCAAAAGGCAGTTTCGAAAACACATGTGGATTGATCACCATGGTGCCGTCAAAACCCAGCACCAAGGTGTAGCCATCTGCTGGCGCAGACTTGACCAGCGCCGTGCCAATGTTTCCGGAGGCTCCCGGCTTGTTGTCCACCACGATTTGCTGGCCGAGGCGCTTGCCAAGACTTTCGGCAATCAGACGCCCGCTGGTGTCGGTGACGCCCCCAGGGGTGAACGGAACAATCAGCCGGAGGGGTTTGCTGGGCCAGACGTCCTGAGCGTACGTGGCCGCGGGCATCCCCGCCGCCGCGCCCAGGCACACCAGGGCTGACAGGGCGAGCAGCTTGCGCCGACATTGCAAGCCGGGCGCAGGCGGCACGTTGCCGTAGGGGATGAGAGATGGATGAGGTTTCATGTTTGTCTCCTTCGTGTTGTGTTTTGACGTCGTCATGTCGAGGGGGCGAAAGGCTCCAGCAGCCACGCGCCTCGCAAGTCAGGGTGTCTCGGCGTACTGGCGCTCAAATGCCCAGACGTCCTCGAAACCCATGAGCTGCGTCAACTCCGCGAAGGGCATCAAGCCAGCGTCGCTGTTCACCGACGAGCCCGTGCGCTGAAACTGCGCATACACCGTCTTCATGGCCTGGGTGGCGGCCAGCAAGGCAGTCACCGGAAAGATGGCGAGCTTGTAGCCAATGGACTCCAGCTCGCTGTGCGACAGCACGGGCGTCCGTCCGCCCTCCACCATGTTGGCCAGCAGGGGCTTATCCACGGTATGGCCGATCCTTCGCATCTCTTCCTCGCTCTCGGGCGACTCGACAAAAAGGATGTCCGCTCCAGCACGGGCGTAAGCCTCTGCCCGGCGCAGGGCCTCATCGAGACCAAGGCTGGTACGGGCGTCCGTGCGCGCAATCACCAGGAAATCGGACGAACTGCGGCTGTCGACAGCGACGCGAATCTTGCGCACCATGTCTTCCATGGGGATCACCCGGCGGCCAGGGGTGTGGCCACATTTTTTGGGGTATTCCTGATCCTCCAGCTGGATGGCTTGCGCGCCAGCAGCCTCGTAGCCCTGCACCGTGTGGCGCACGTTGAGCAAACCGCCATAGCCCGTATCGCCGTCCGCAATCAGCGGGGAGCGGGCCATGCCTGCCATGGCCTTCACCCGCCCCACCATGTCCGAATACGTGGCCAGCCCCGCATCTGGCAAGCCCAGGTGCGAGGCCACGGTGCCAAAGCCCGTCATGTACAAGGCATCAAAGCCGAAGGTGTCGGCCAGCCGCAGCGAGACCATGTCGTACACCCCGGGGGCGATCACCAGCCCGGGCTGGGTCAGGCGCTGGCGCAAAGAGGTGGGAGTAGGCATGGAGGTCTTGGAAAAAGAAGCAGATTCAGACATGGCAAAGGGAGTGATGTTGCAAACCGGGGTGTATGGGTCCGTTACTGCACAGTACGTGCCAACCCGCTACTCCGCCGTAAGCCGCTGATTTGATTGAAATTTCTCACATCAATGTGGCTCAGCAGCGGCGTGCATGTTCCATTGGTCGTTCCAATGTTTCATATTTATGTTTCACTTGCAGGTCAATGAAACGCAACAGCCTTTCGTTGAAATGCTTGCACAGCCAGTGCATCGTCCACACGCCCCTCCGCTCTATGCCAACCCCGGTCACACCACTTGCCAGCCGCCCTCGCCTTTGTTTCATGAGCTATCGCCAGATCCGGCTGATGGCCATGCCCATCGTGGCGGAATACCGGGACAGAGCGGATATCGAGGTGATCGACGGCAGCTTTGAGGTGGCGCTTGAGCTGGCCCGCCAGCGCCTGGACAGTGGGCTGGTCGATGTCTTTGTGAGCGCCGGGTCCAACGCCAGCCTGCTGCGCAGCGGGATCAGTGCCCCGGTAGCCACCATCCAGTTGAGTGGCTTTGACATCCTGCAGGCGCTCATCAAGGCGAGGGCAACGGCCGACCGCGTGGGCATCGTGATGTACGGCCACACGCTACCGGAGCTGGAATCCGTCAAGGGCCTGCTGAACATCGACATCCACCAGTACGCCTACCAGACGCCTGACTCGGCCCGCGCGTGCATCCGCCAGCTGCATGGCGATGGAATCCGCGTGGTCGTGGGTTCCAGCCTGGTGGTGGAACTGGCAGAAAACGCAGGCCTCGTTGGATTGCTGGCGTATTCGCATGCCAGCATCCGCCAAGGCTTTGAAGACGCCCTGGAGCTGGCGCGGGTGGCGCAGCTGGAGGCCGGGCGATACGAACAGCTCAACACGGTGCTGCACACGCTGCAAGAGGCAGTCCTGGCGGTGAATCAGTCCGAACAGATCATCGCCATCAACCCGGCGATGCAACGCATTTTGGGCCTGGTGCGTGCGCCGCGCCTGGGTGAACCCCTCGCGTCCGTCACCACCGATCTGTCGCTGCGCGAGACGCTGGAGGGCGGCCAGCCCGAACATGGCGCAGTGCTGCGCCTGCAAGGCCGCGACTGGATTGCCAATCGCACGCCCATTTACGAGGGCGGCCACACCACGGGTGCGGCGCTGACCTTGTACGACGCACGCACCATCCACGAAGCCGATAACAGCCTGCGCATTCAGCACCGCCGCAGTGACCACGCTGCGCGCCACCGCTTTGAAAGCTTGGCGGGGCAAGCCCCCGCGTTTTTGCAAGCCATCGCCAGAGCCCGCCTGTATGCCGCCACCGACTTCAGTGTCCTGATCACCGGCGAGAGCGGCACCGGCAAAGAACTCTTTGCACAGGCCATGCACAACGCAAGCCAAAGGGCGCGTCGCCCGTTTGTCGCCATCAACTGCGCAGCGTTCCCGGAAACGCTGCTCGAAAGCGAGCTGTTCGGCCACGAGGAAGGCGCTTTCACCGGTGCGCGCCGCGGCGGCAAGCGCGGGCTGTTTGAAGCAGCCCACACGGGAACCCTGTTTCTGGACGAAATCGGCGACATGCCACTCACGCTGCAAACCCGCTTGCTGCGCGCCTTGCAGGAGCGGCGCATCACCCGCTTGGGGTCTGTCACGTCCATCCCGGTCGATGTGCGTGTGATAGCGGCAACCCACCAGCCACTGCTGCAGATGGTGAATGCGCGCCAATTCCGCCAGGACCTGTACTACCGCCTCAACACCCTCACTTTGGCATTGCCTCCGCTGCGGGATCGCAAAGGCGACGTCCAAGTCTTGGCTGCGCGTTTGCTGGCCCACAGTCTGAGCCGGGTCGGCGTAACCGGCATCACAGCCGCTGAGGTGTTGGCCCAATGGGGAGGTGCCATGGAACAGCATCCCTGGCCCGGCAACGTGCGCGAGCTGGAAAACCTGTGCGACCGCATCGCCGTATGGCTGTCTCAGTACCGCCGCAGCGACAGCGTGGAGTGGAGCGGGCTGCGAGACGAATGCCCAGAACTGTTTGCGGCGATGCCAGACATCGAACAAGCCCCCGGTGCCCCAAACGCCACAGAGCACCCGCCAGAAAAACCTGACCGGCACACACGGGCCCTGGCAGCGCTGGAGCGCCATGAAGGACGCACCGGCGCAGCCGCTGCAGAGCTGGGGATCAGCAGGTCAACGTTCTGGCGATGGTGTCGAAAGCCGGTTTGAAAAGCGTACGAACTTGCGCAGGCACCTATCCACAAACAACCCGCCGACGAAGGCCAGCCGTGTTAGCGGGCTATCTCGACGCGCTACTGCCCATCGTGCCGCACCGCCGCAGCACTAGCTCTTGGCACGCAACTCCGTCTTCAACACCTTCCCATAGGCATTCTTCGGCAACGCCTCCACCCACCGGTATTCCTTGGGCCGCTTGAACCGCGCAATGTGCTCCAGGCACAGCGCATCCAGCACGGCATCGGCCACCGCACCGCCCTCCCCTGCAACCAGGAAGGCCACCACCACCTCGCCCCATTCCGTATCGCGCTGGCCGACCACGGCGACCTCGCGCACCTGGGGGTGGAGCAGCAGCACCTCTTCCACTTCGCGCGGGTAGATGTTGCTGCCGCCGGAGATGATCACGTCTTTGGACCGGTCCTTGAGCGTGAGAAAGCCATCGGCATCCAGCGCGCCCATATCGCCGGTGTAAAGCCAGCCGTCGCGCAGGGTCTGCGCTGTGGCGTTGGGGTTGTTCCAGTAGCCGGGCATCACGGTGTCGCCGCGCACCACCACCTCGCCGGTCTCGCCGGTGGGCAAGGGCTGACCCATGGCATCGACCACACGCACTTCCACCAGCGACTGCGCCACGCCCACCGACACCATGCGCTCGGCCCAGCGCGGGTGGTCGCGGTCGGCCAGCTGGGCGCGCGACAGGGCGGTGATGGTCATGGGGCTTTCGCCCTGGCCGTAGATCTGTGCAAAGCGGTTGCCCATCACGGCCAGGGCGTTGCGCAGGTCGTCGGCGTACATGGGGCCGCCGCCGTAGACGATGGTCTTGAAGCCTGAGACGTCGGCACCCATGGCACGCACATGGTCCACCAGGCGGTGCACCATGGTGGGTGCTGCAAACAGCGTGAGCTGGCCCACGCTGGCCGCGAGCTGCACCAGTTCGGCCGGCTCGAACCCGCCCGACAGCGGCACCACATGCCGCTCGCCGCGCAGCACCTGGGCGTAGTTGTAAAGCCCCGCCCCGTGCGACATGGGTGCGGCGTAGACCATGGCGTCGCCGGGCAGGATGTCGTCCACATCGGTGAAGTAGCAGGCCGTCATGGCCAGCAGGTTGCGGTGGGTCTGCATCACACCCTTGGGTCGGCCGGTGGTGCCCGAGGTGTAGAACAGCGAGGCCACGTCATGCGGCGCGCGGTCGCACACGTCCATGGGCGTGTGGGCGACTGCGGCGCGGTATGCGTCGGAGCCAAAGACCAGCACCGCGTCCTGCGGCGCCCCTGCCTCACGCACGGCGGGTGCCAGCGCTTCAGAGGTCAGCACCACGCGCGCGCCAGAGTCGGTCAGCACGTAGGCGAGTTCTTTGGCATGCAGCTTGTAGTTGACCGGCACCGACACGGCCCCTGCCCACAGGATGGCGTGCAGGGCTTCCAGGTATTCGGGCGCATTGGCGGCGTAGATGGCCACGCGGTCGCCCGGGGCCACTCCACAGCGTGTGCGCAGATGGGCGGCCAGCGCGGCGGTGCGGGCAGCCAGCGTGCCGTAGCTCCACAGCACCTGGTCGCCACGCAGCAGCGCGGGCTGGTGGGCGTACAGCAAGGCGCTGCGGCGCAGCAGGTGGGCGATGTTCATCGGACGCGCTCCAGAATGCACACGTAGTTGGCCACGGCCGAGCCGCCCATGTTGAACACGCCCGCCAGGGTGGCACCCGGCACCTGCAGGTCGCCCGCCTCGCCCAAGAGCTGCATGGCCGACACCACATGCATCGACACGCCCGTGGCGCCGATCGGGTGGCCCTTGGCCTTGAGCCCGCCCGAGGCGTTGACGGGCAGGCGGCCGCTGCGCAGCACGGTGCCGTCTTCCAGCAGGCGGTGGCCCTGGCCTGCGGGCGCCAGGCCCATGGCCTCGTACGTGAGCAGCTCGGCAATGGTGAAGCAGTCGTGCACCTCGGCCAGCGACAGGTCGTGCACCGCGCACCCGGCCTGCTGCAGCGCCTGCTGCCAGGCACGCCGGGGGCCTTCAAAGTCCACCACACGGCGGCGCGCCATGGGCAGGTAGTCGTTCACCTGCACCCGCGCCCGCAGGCGCACGGCGCGGGGGAAGTCGGCCACCGCATCATCGGCCGCCAGGATGAGCGCTGCGGCGCCGTCAGACACCAGCGAGCAGTCCGTCTTGCGCAGGGGCGCGGCAATCATCGGGTTGCGGTCGGACACGGTGTTGCAGAACTCAAAGCCCAGGTCCTTGCGCATGTGGGCCCAGGGGTTGAGCGCGCCGTTGGCGTGGTTCTTGGCGGCGATGCGTGCCAGGGTGGACGAGTGGTCGCCATGCGCGGCAAAGTAATCCTGCGCGATGGAGGCAAAAATGCCCGGGAAGCCGCCGGGCGGGTGGCCCGCCTCGCCGGAGTAGCCGCAGTCACCCAGGATGCGCGTGGTCTCGGCGCCGGAGACAGAGGTCATCTTTTCGGCGCCGATGACAAGGGCAACCCGGGCGCGGCCGGCTTCGATCGCGTCACACGCGGCATAGAGGGCCGCCGAGCCCGACGCGCAGGCGTTCTCCAGCCGTGTGGCGGGCTTCCACCGCAGGGCCTCGTCGCATTGCAGGGCCAGCGACGAGGCAAACACATCGGGCGTGAAGCCGCCGTTAAGGTTGCCCAGCCACACGCCATCCACCGCTGTGCCGTCGATGCCCGCGTGCTGCAGGGCCTCGCGGCCCGCGCGGGTGATGAGGTCTTCCAGGCCCATGCCGTCCAGCCGTCCAAACGGCAAATGCGCCCAACCCACAATCGCTGCACCCATGTCCATCCTCCGTTGATGCACGCCACGACGGCGCGATGGCAAGCACTGTAGGCAAGCGACGGCCCTCCGCACAGTCGCCGAACTACCCAAGGGAAAACCCGAAGCCCTGGCGCCCCGCGCAGCCAGCGCCATCAATCCCCCACACGCTATGGCGTTGAAACCGCATTGCCTAGACTGCACCTAAGAACCTGTTCACAAGCCACCGCACAACACACTGCAAGCAGTGTGCACCCCCTCCCACCCCTTTTTTCTGCACGACGACCATGACCCTGGACCAGCAAAAATCCATCCTTACCATCGCCCTTCTGGCAGCGTTTGCCGATGGCAACAAGGACGATGCCGAACGCGAAGAGATACGCCGCATTGCCGAGTCGCTCGCGGGCGACGGGGGCGTGGCCGACCTGCCGCGCATCTACCAGGACGTGCTGCTGCAGCGCACCAGCGTGCAGGCCGCCGTGCAGGGTTTGAGTGAGCCCATGCACCGCCAGCTGGCCTACGAGATGGCTGTCTGCGTGTGCGATGTGGACGGCCGCCAGACCGCGGCGGAGCGCGAGTTTCTGACCCGCCTCAAGGCGGCCCTGCAGCTGGGCGACCCGCAGACGGCAGCGTTTGACCAGCAAGCCGATGCGCTGGTGGACGTGGCCGAAAAGGCCGTGCCGATGGCGGTGCCGGTGGCCACTGCTGCGGCAGCGCCTCTGGCCGCAGCAGTCGGTGCAGGTGCCTCGGACGCAGAGCTGGACAAATCCATCCTGAACTATGCGCTGCTCAATGGCGCGCTGGAGCTGCTGCCGCAGTCATGGGCGTCGATGGCCATCATCCCGCTGCAGGTGAAGATGGTCTACGGCATTGGCAAGGCGCACGGGGTGGAGCTGGACCAGGGCCACATCAAGGAGTTCATCGCCGCTGCCGGCGTGGGCATGACGTCGCAGTACCTGGAGCAATTTAGTCGCAAGCTGCTGGGCGGCCTGTTGGGCAAGGTGGCGGGCCGCACCATCGGCGGGCTGGGCGGCGCTGCCACAGGCATGGCGTTTTCGTTTGCCACCACCTACGCGCTGGGGCAGGTGGCCAAGCGCTATTACGCCGGTGGCCGGGTCATGAGCACGGCCATGCTGCGCGAGACCTTTCAGGGCCTGCTCACGCCCGCCAAGCAGCTGCAAACGCAGTACTTGCCACAAATTCAGCAGAAGGCTGCGACGCTGGACGCGGGCCAGATCATGGCCCTGGTACGGGGCAAATAGCGAATGCTATCAAATTAGTAGCTGCTTGCACATATTCGACTAGCGCTTGCAGCCGATTTGACTCAAAAACCGTCCCACAGGCACGTAGTGGCCTGCTCAGACGCCCCGCCGCGCGCCACCACGCTGCGCGCACCCGTTGCCGCCGCGCAGCACCTTGCGATTCGGCAGGCAACACACCGCCCGGTGCATGACAGAATCCGACCATGCTCGACCACACGGATCCTGTCGCCTCCATCATCCCGGCCATGTCGCTCGATTCGCCGTCCGACAATGCCATGGCGGCCATGTCGCGGCTGGCCCTGGGGCCCGTGAACACGGACTATTACCTGAAGGTGTTCGAGCGCTTTGACGACACGGGCCGCACGACCACCACCTGGAACTGGGCCGCCTGCCTGTGCACCCTGAACTGGATGCTGTTTCGCCAGCTGTGGGGCGCCGCGCTGGTCTATGTGGCGGCAGCCGAGGGGCTGGCACTGATCGTGTTTGGCGTGGGCCGTTCGTTTTTGCACTGGCCCGTGGGCATCGAACTCGGGGTGCTGGGCGCCTTTGCGGTGCTGGCCTTTGCCGTGCCGGGGCTGTACGGCAACGCCATCCTGTACGCCGACATCCGCAAGCGCATTGCTCGCGCGCTGGCCGCGTCGCGCACCGTGCCGGAAGCCTGTGCGCTGCTCGAAAAGCAGGCCAGCTCGCGCAAGCGGCTGCAGGTGCTGGTGCTCGCAAACGTGGTGCTGGGCCTGGCCGCACTGATCGCCTACCTGGCGCTGTCGCCGTCGGACGTGAAGCCCCTGGCGCTGGAACCCGCCGTCACGGTGGCGCAGGCCACGGCAGCGGCCCAGGCGGCATCTGCCACCAAGCCTGTGGGTACCTTGCCGGTGCCGGAGGCCGAAGGGATCACCACACCGCCAACGCCGGCCCCTGAAGTGGCAACAGAACCACCGCCAGCGCCACCGCCAGCGACCACACCCGCGCCCCAGGCTCCTGCTGCAGCAGCAGCCCCCAAGCCTGCACCTGTGGCGTCGGCACCTTTGGCTGTCGCGCCCGCTCCTGCCGCCACTGCCGTTCAAAAATCGGCCGAGCCCCCAGCTCCAGCACTGTCCGCATCGGCCACGGCCGCCCCCCCAGCCGCCAAAGCGTCCACACCCAAGCCAGCCACGCCAGCCGCATCTACCCGCGCACCGACGCCTGCGGCCAGCGCCACCGCTACCGCCCCTGCACGCCGTGATGCCGCCAGCCGCGCAGCAGCCCCCACCAAGCCCAAGACACCGGCGGCAGCAGCGTCCTCCACCGCCGACACCGCGCTGCCCACGGTGGGCACTGCCCCGGGCTACTACATCAACGTGGGCCTGTTCGCCGAAGAAGCCAACGCCCGCAAGACGCAGGCGCGCTTGCTCAACGAAGGCCTGCCCGCGTTTCGCCAGGAGCTGAACAATTCCAAGGGTCGCCGCATCCGCGTGCGGGTGGGGCCTTACGCCACCCGCGCCCAGGCCGATGCCGCGGCCGAGGCGATCCGGGCGATGGCGCTGGACGCCGTCGTCTTCAAGCAGTAGCCCCCTGGATCTGGGGCGTAGCACTGTCCTACGCATGCGAATGCCCGACGCCGACGCAGGGTCGCCGAGTCTGCAGGTACGCTGAGCCCAGAGCAACTTTGGGCGTATGCACCATGACGCGAAAGACCTCCCCGCACCACAACGCCACCCGCCGGTGGGCCACCCTGGCCGCGGTGGCTGCGGGCGCACTGCTGCTGACGGGCTGTGCCCCTTGGCGCATATGGACGGCCGCCGACCTGGCCCGCGATGCACGCCCCTACACCGCTCAGCCCCCGCAGCCGACGCGGCGTGTGCTGGTGGTGGGAGACAGCACCGCCGTGGGCACTGGTGCCAGCACCGCAGCAGACAGCCTGCCGGGGCGCATCGGCCAGGACCATCCCCAATGGCGCATCGACAACCTGGCGGCCAACGGCGCCAAATTTGGCGATGTGGTGCAGCAACTGGAGCGCGCTGGCGGCGGCTACGACCTGGTGCTGGTGCTGGCAGGAGGCAACGATGTGATCCGCTTCACGTCTGAAGAGACGCTGCGCGACCAGGTACAGCAGACCGTGGCGCTCGCGCGCCGCAAGGGGCAGCAGGTGGTGCTGATGCCTTGTGGCAATGTGGGCCACGCGCCCTTTTTTGTGCCGCCCCTGTCGTGGGCCATGTCGCGCCGGTCCGAGGCACTGCATGCGCTGGTGCGGGAGGCAGCCAGCGCGCAGCAGGTGCACTACGTGCGCTTGCTCAAGCCGCGCGACCAGGACCCGTTCGTGACCCGCAGCCAGGAGCTGAACGCCGCCGACGGCCTGCACCCCAGCAGCGCGGGCTATGCGGAGTGGTACCGCGAGCTGGTGGCACAGGGTGCGTTGAACAGCCTCACGCCGTAGCCCCCGTTACCCGTCCGTTGACTCGCTACGGGACAGCCACTGCAGCACGGCATCGATGACCCACTGCGGGTCATCCAGCGGCAGGTCGTGCCCCGCCCACGGATGCGACCGCAGCGGCAGCCCCCAGGCCTGCGCAATGGCCTGCGAGCATTGGGGGGACACCAGGTGGTCTTTCAGGCTGCCCAGCAGCAGCACACGGTCCACGGGTGCGGCTGCCGGCGCGCGGTACCGCGCGGCCGCCACCAGCTGGCGCAGGGCATTGTGGGCCGACACCGGCCGTTGCCTGCGCACAGCAGCCCACTGCGCCAACACTCCGGTGGCAGCGGATGGCGCGCTGCGGCTGGTGATCTGCCACACCAGCTGCTCCGCAGCGTCCGCAGATCGCCACCGCCACGCCAGCCGCAGCAGGGGTGCGACGTTGTGCAGTTGCAGGCGGTGCCAGAACGGGCTGAACAGGCGCAGGCTGGTGTTGATGAGCACGCAGCCCGCCACCTCGTGGGGCGCCACGCGCGCCCATTCGGTGGCCACCATCGCCCCCAGCGACATGGCCAGCAGGTGGTAGGGCGGCGCCACGGCACGCTGCGCCAGCTCTGCACGGCAGGCTTGCACCATGCCCTGCACCGACAGGGGCGACACCAGGCCATGGAACTCGCCATTGCCCGGCAGGTCCAGCGCCAGCACCTGGTCGCCCGGCACCGCTTGCGCAAAGCGCTCGCCAAAGGCGCCCCAGTGCGCGGCCTCGCGCGTCAGACCGCGCAGCAAGATCCATTGGCGGGGTGGGCGCACTGGCATCTCAGTACCACGCCGCCAGGGCATCGGCACGGCGCTGCGCACGCTGACCGGGCGCGGGCACCCAGCGCGCGTGACTGCAAGCCGCGCGCGACAGAAAGTCGAGCAACGACAGGTGCCGCCGCAGCACCCGCTGCTGGCGGTGGTTGATGAGCGGATTGAAGATGCCGTTGCGCGAGAACAGCTGGCGCGGGTTCTTCTTGATCCACAGCCAAGAGCCCATCTCCAGCGTGAGCGGCAAGAAGGTGTGTGCGGGCACGTCGCGGCAGGCCTGCAGGTAAAGGTGGTCCCACAGATCGCCGTGGGCGAGGTACTGCGCGCTCTGCGGCTCGATGATGTACTGGTGGTTGCTGTGCGCCTGCAGAAAGATGTCTTGCAGCGCATGCAGCTCGGCCAGGTGCGGAATGGGCCGGCGGGTGTGGGCAAACGGGAACCACAGCCGGTCCTTGACCCCGAAGCCCGAGTGGCAGTCCAGCGCAATGCTGAAGGGCCGCGCCAGCAGCTGCTGCGCCACCACGTCGCACAGCGCCTGGCTCTCGGCCTCCATGGCCTCGCCCAGCCTGCCCCGGTACCAGGGCAGGCCCGCGCTCACGCGCTGCCCGCCAATGCCCCAGGGCACCGGGTCCACCGCGTCGACGGGCGCATTGCGCATCAGGTCCACCCCGCGCGGATTGGCGCGCGTGGCAGACCACATGCCGCCGGGGTTGACGATGGGCATGAAGACCAGGCGCACACGCTCCAGCTGCTGGTGCAAGGTAGTGTCCCACTGCAGCCGCATGACCACGTTTTGCAGGTAGGCGATGACCACCTCGGCACCAATGCGCTCCAGCCCATGCACGCCGCCAAAGAATCCGACGGCGGGCACGTCCAGCGCCGGGTTGCCCAACCCAATGGCATAGATGGGAAATTGCGTGCCCGATGCCACAGACACCTGCTGGACGACCTGCACCTGCAGATGGGGCGCCCCCAGGTCCAGGATTTTTTCCAGCGCCGCAAGCTCGGGCAGCATGTTCAATGGGTGGGGGTAAGTCGGTGTGTGGAGCACGCCAGAGCGCGTGCCAGGCAGTGAGGATAGCGCCCGGGGCCCAGCACGAACAGCGCTGCGGCCAACCTGTGGGGTTTGCGCGAACCGACGCGAAACCGTCACACAAGGGCGCTACCTTGCCTGCAGTCACCACCCTTTGGAAGAGGCGCAACATGCTCTGGAAACTGTTCGGACTGCAGCGGCTGCTCGATGAGCTGTTCGATGAACGCGGGTGGCTGAGCCTGGACCTGCCCCGCACCACCGGCTGGGACCACGATGATGTACCCGCCATCGCGCAAGACTGAGGCCTACCGCTGGGCCATGGGCTGGGCGATGCTGGCCTGTGCACTGGCCTGGGGAGTGGTGGAGTTTCTGGCCCTGCAGCGCGCGCGCTGGCAGCTGTGGCGAGAGCGGCTGCACACGCCTGCCCACCACTAGCAAGATCGCCATGAGCGACCGGCCGCAGGACCTGCACGAAGAGGTGGCCAACAGTGCGCTGCACGGTGCTGCGTTGGTGGGCGCCTGCCTTGCCGTGCCACAACTGCTGCAATCAGCGCCCGCCGCGCATCCCGCAGCCATAGGGGGTGTGCTGGTGTTTGTGGCCACCATGGCGCTGCTGTATGGCGCGTCCACCCTGTACCACGCGCTGCCGCCGGGGCGGGCCAAGGAATGGGCGCTGCGGCTGGACCATGCGGCGATCCACCTGTTCATTGCGGGCAGCTTCACCCCGTTTGCGTTGAGTGCGCCGGGCCACACGCACCATGTCACCGCCCTGGCCCTCGTCTGGCTCGCGGCCCTGGCGGGCTGCTGGCTGCAGCTGCGCACAAGGCGCACTGCGCCCTGGCTGTCCACGGCCTTGTATGTGGCGATGGGCTGGGTGGCGCTGCTGGCGGCCTTGCCCCTGATGGCCCATGTGCCCGCCGTGAGTGCGGCCTGGCTGGTCATCGGCGGGGCCGCGTACACGGCCGGTGTGGTGTTTTTTGTGATGGACGCCGTGGTGCGCTACGCCCACGCCGTGTGGCATGGCTGTGTCATCGCAGGCACGGGCTGTCACGTGATCGCGGTGCTGGGCCTGCAGGCGGCAGCTTAGCCACGCAGACAACAACGGGGCGCAAAGCGCGCTCGTGCAACGACCTCGCGGGCCCTGCGCAAGCCGTTGGCACAGCACCCATGCGACGGCTGCAAACACCTGCGGCACGCAGGCCCTATCGCGTCTGGCGTTATCGCACCTAAAATCACGCAGGTCCTCGCCCGCAGAGGCAGGGCCCATCGTCATTCCAATCAACGAAAAAACATCATGGCAACTGCAAAGAAAACTCCCGCTCCCGCAAAGAAGGTGGCCGTCAAGGCCGCAGCACCCGCCGCCAAGAAGGCAGCACCTGCAGCCAAAAAGGCGGCTCCAGCCGCCAAGAAAGCAGCCGCTCCCGCCGCCAAGCCCATGGCCGCTGCTGCCGCCCTGAAGCCCATCAAGGCTGCGTTCAACAAGACCACGCTGGTCGCCCATCTGGCCGAACAGTCGGGTGTGGAGCCCAAGGCCGCCAAGGCCGTGCTGGCTGCGCTGGAAGCCGCCATCCTGGGCTCGGTGCACAAGAAGGGCTCTGGCGAGTTCACGCTGCCTGGCGTGCTCAAGATCGGCCTGCAGCAAGTGCCTGCCAAGAAAAAGCGTTTTGGCAAGGACCCGTTCACGGGTGAAGAGCGCTGGTTCCCCGCCAAGCCTGCTTCGGTCAAGATCAAGACCCGCGCCCTGAAGAAGCTCAAGGACGCAACCGCCTGATGCACCCAGCGCCGCAAGGCGCCTGCTTCAGCACCGGGGGCCGCGAGGCCCCTTTTTCTTTTGGCGGAACCCGCAAGGGTGCACGACGACGCCTCCCCTACACGCCCTGGGCCCCGCGCAATCAGGCCCTGATGACCCATGGCGCTGCAGGGTGGGCGTACAACGCCTGCACCGCCGCCGCGCGGCGTGACAGCACCGCCCCCTGGTTGATGTAGCCCTTGTCAGTGATCTCCCCGGCGTCTGCATCAGGCGCCATGTCCATCACCATGGCCCGTGTGGGGCATTGCGAAGACCCAGCGCCCGCATCCCGGCGCGCGCGCATCACGGCCTGCAGTGCCTGCTCCAGCCGCTCAGCGTCGGCCGCACCGGCCGCAGACGGAAACACCAGCATGCCCACCTCATCGCGGTCATGCCCGGTGAGCACGATGTCCTGGACCAGCGGCGCCAGTTGCGACACCAGCTCCACCCGCAACGTGCCCACCGACACCCAGCTGCCGCTGGACAGCTTGAAATCCTCCGCCACGCGTCCGTTGAAGACCACGCCTTTGTCTGGCTGCTCCGCGTCCACCAGATAGCCCGCATCGCCGATGCGGTAGAACCCCTCGTGATCGAACGCGGCCGCCGTTTCGCGCGGCGCATTGCGGTAGCCTGCAAACACCGACACGCCACGAACCCGCATCTCCAGCTTGCTACCGTTGGGCACCAGCTTCAGCTCCAGCCCTGGCAAGGGTGCACCAATACAGCCCGCGCCTTCAAGGTGCCAGTGCGCGGTGGTGACGGCCGGCGCTGTCTCTGTGGATCCCCACGATGTCGTGAGCCACAGCGGCTGGGCGGGGCGCACGCGCCGCGCAACGGCCTGCAGGCGCTGCCAGGTCGATGGAGCCAGCGCCGCCGCCGCATAGAAGGCCAGCCGCATGCGCGCCAGCACGTCAGCGGCCAGGCCGTCGTCGGCCTCCAGAAACGGCAGCAGCATGTCAAAGCCCCGAGGGACGTTGAACAGCATGGTGGGCTGCACCTCGCGCAGGTTGCGCACCGTCTTGTCGATGAGCCCCGGCACCGGCCGCCCCTCGTCGATGTAGAGCGTGCCGCCGTGGCACAGCACCATGTTGAGGTTGTGGTTGCCGCCAAAGGTATGGCTCCAGGGCAACCAGTCCACCAGCACTGGCTTTTCGTGCTCCAGAAAGCGCCACGCCTGGGCCATCATCTGCTGGTTGGCGCAGAGCATGCGGTGGGTGTTGATGACCACCTTGGGCCGACCGGTGGAACCGGAGGTGAGCAGGTATTTGGCATGGTCATCGGGCAGCAGCGCCTGCATGGCCTGCTGCACCTGGGGCGTTTCCTGCCCAGCGAGCAGATGCTCCCAGGGCAGCGCACCCGGACACGCGGAGGCGTTGCGGCTGAACACCCGCACGGCATCGCTGTCCCAGCCGTGCAGGGCTGCCGCATAGACGCTGGCATCGGACGCATAGACCAGGCTGGGCTCCAGCACCGACAGCATGCTGTGCAGGCGGCTGTGGTCCTGGGAGCGCGCATACGCGCTCGACAGCGAACAGGGGGTGATGCCCACATGCATGGCCGCCAGCATGAGCACCGCATGATCCACCGCGTTGTCGGACAGGATGGCAATGGGCCGCCCTACTGGTAACCGCAGGTCCAGCAGCGACTGGGCCACGGCGCCCACCTGGCGGCGCAGCTGGGCATAGGTCAGGCTGCGCCAGCCTTCTGCATCGTCGCCGCGCTCGGCCAGCGCCAGCGCATCCGGCGTCTCGCGCGCCCAGCGTTCCAGCCATTCCCCCACACAGCGGGCGTAGGGTTGCAGCGCCATGGGAGAGCGCAGCGTGAAAGAACCATCGTCAAACTGGGTGCGCACAGCGCGCGCAGGGGCAATCTGGCGCTCGTCATCAAGAAAGGCTGGGTACATGGTGGGTTCTCGGGAACGATGGAGGTTCAAAACAGGGAACGCTGTGCCTTAGGTGTGCAGACCGGGATCGGGCTTGTTCAACAGGCCGGACACCTGCTTGGCGCGAAGCAACTCAATGAGCAAGGCATCCCGCGCACGGGCCAGATCGCTGGCTTGGCGCGTGCCTAGTGCTTGTGCGACCCCATCGGTCACCTGGCGCTGCAAGGTTTCGGTCATGGACGGCGTGCCCAGGTCCTGCCACCAGCTTTCGATGGGACCGCCCAGGTGGGCCAGCAGGTGGGCTATGCCACCTTCGCCACCCGACAGGTGCAGGTTCATGAACGGCCCCATCAGCGCCCACCGCAAGCCGGGACCCTGGGAGATGGCTGTGTCGATGTCTTCCACAGTGGCTACGCCCTGGTCCACCAGATGAAAGGCCTCGCGCCAGAGCGCCGCCTGCAGGCGGTTGGCAATGTGCCCCTTGATCTCACGCCGCACGTGGATGGGACGCTTGCCAATGCGGGTGTAGAACGCCATGGCATCGGCCACCGCCTGGGGCGTGGTGCGCTCGCCGCCGCCCACTTCGACCAGCGGGATCATGTGCGGCGGATTGAACGGGTGGCCCAGCACCACGCGCCCGGGATGTGCGCAATCCTTCTGCATGTCCGTCACCGCCAGCCCCGAAGAACTGGAGGCCAGCACCACATGCGCCGGGGTCACTGCATCCATGCGGCGGAACAGGTCCACCTTGAAGTCGAGCCGCTCGGGCCCGCTCTCCTGCACAAAGTCGGCCTGCGCCAGTGCATCTTCCAGCCGCACATGAAAGTGCAGGCGCTCCTGGCTTGCCCCCGAGGCCAGCCCCTGCTGCGCCAGCGCCACCCAATGCGAGGCGACGGCGTCCCGCAGTCGCTGCTCGGCCCCTGGCGACGGGTCGATGGCCTCCACGTCCAGGCCCCGCGCCAGAAAGTAGGCGGCCCAGCTTGCGCCAATGGTGCCGGTGGCCACCACAGCCACGCGCTTCACGGTGTGTGCCATGGGGAACCTTTCAGGACTCTGCCGTGAAGCCGACCTTCTTCACCAGCGGCCCCCAGCGCTCATATTCGGCCTGTTGCGAGGCCAGCATCTCCGCAGGCGTAGAGCCCTTCGCGATGAGCCCCACCACGGCCAGGCTGTCCATGACGGCCTTGTCCTTGATCGCTGCGTTGATGGCGGCATTGGCGGCAGACACCACGGCTGCCGGCGTGCGGGCCGGGGCGTAAAAGCCAAACCATTCCTCGGTCGTGAGTTCTGGAAAGCCCTGCTCTGCAAACGTGGCGACCTCGGGCGAAAACGGCGACCGCGCCTGACCCGAGGTGGCGATCAGCCGCAGCTTGCCCGCCTTGTGGTTGGGAATGAAGTCTCCGCTGGGCGTGACCATCGACGCGATCTGCCCGCCCACCACATCGGTGACGCCCGGGATGGAACCGCGGTACGGCACATGCTTGAGGTCCACGCCGTTGTTCAAGCCCAGCAGCGCACCGATGAAGTGCGGCGTGGAGCCCGCTGCGGGTGAGCCGTAGTTCGCCTGCCCGGGGTTGGCCTTGGCCCAGGCCAGAAAGTCCTTCACCGTCTTGACGGAGGCAGGCACCAGCGGCCCCACAGCCAGACCATGGTGCATGACGGCGCCGATGGACACCGGCACAAAGTCCTTGGCCGGGTCGTAGCTCAGGCGGCTGTAAATGTGCGGGTAAATGGACGTGCACGAAAATGGCGACAGCGTGAGCACGCTGCCATCGGCGGGCGCACCCTTGAGCGACTCCAGCGCGATGCGGCCGCCCGCGCCGGGCTTGTTTTCCACCACCGCGGGGTTGCGGGTGTAGGGCGATCCCGCCAGCTTCTCGCCCACCCTGCGCGCCACGCTGTCACCCGCGCTGCCTGCGGGAAAGCCGTAAAAGATCTTGACCTGGTCGATGGTCTGCGCCCAGGCGGCCAGCGGCGACAAGGCCCCCAGCGCAGAGGCGCAACCAACGTGGTGCATGAACTGGCGGCGGGTGTGCATCATCATGTGTCTCCTGTGGATGGAGCCGTCATTATTTTTTGACGCCCCTGCACATTCAGTCATCGCGATGACATTTGGACTCAGGGAATACGCGCACGCGCCTGTACAGCACACAGTGGCGCAGGAGACACTCTCACCATGTTGGTCAAACTGGCGCCCCCTACCCTCACCGATCTGCTGCTGCACTCTGCCTGGTTCCCGGCCCTGGACAGCGCCGCCCAGCAGCGGGTGATGGACGATGTGCGCGAGGTCGAAGTGCCCCAGGGCGGCGAGCTGTGCCGGCGCGGCCATACCCCGGTGCACTGGTATGGCGCCATCGAGGGGCTGCTGAAGTGGACTGTGACCTCGGGGGATGGCCGCTCGGTCACGCTCGGCGGACTGTCGGCGGGAAGCTGGTTTGGCGAGGGCACCTTGCTGCGCGGCACGCCCCGCACGGCCGACGTGATCGCACTGCGCCCCAGCCGCGTTGCGCTGGTGCCGATGGAGACTTTTGAATGGCTGCACGCCACGCAGCGCAGCTTTGACCACTTTCTGCTGCGCCAGATCAACGAACGCATGCACTGGTTTCTGGGTAACTTCACGGCCCACCATTTGCTCGATACCGACAGCCAGGTGGCCCGCGCGCTGGCAGGCCTGTTCCACCCCTGGCTGCACCCGGGCAGCGACACGCACTTGCAGGTGTCGCAAGAAGAAATTGCCAATCTCTCGGGCGTATCACGCCAGCGCTGCAACGCGGCGTTGAAGCGGCTGCAGGCCGCTGGCCTGCTGGAGATCGAATACGGCGGCATCACCGTGACCGACCTGGAAGGCCTGCGGCGTCAGGTGGAATAGCCCCTTTTTTTTGGCGTCACTGGGTGCATGGGCTACCGCCCGCTACTGCACCATCTGCCGCTATGTGGGCGAGTGGTGCGCTTGGATGAAGGCGACCGCAGCGGCCATCACCGCACCAGGCTGGTCACGGTGCGGAGAGTGCGCGCAGTCCGGCAATTCCAGCAACCGGGTGCCTGGCACCCGCTGGGCAATGCCCCGGATCTGGGCCAGGGTGCCGTATTCGTCATCACAGCCCTGGATGGCCAGCACGGGGGCGCGGATCTGGGCGACCTCTGGCTCGATGTTCCACGCACGGAAGGCCGGGTCCAGCCAGACGCGGTTCCAGCCCCAGAAGGCCGAATCCCCATCGTCGTGGTAACGCGCCAGCTTGTGGCGCAGATCGGTCTGTTCGTAAGCGTCCCGCGCGCGTTCGATGTTTTGCACCGTCACGTCTTCCACAAAGATGTGCGGCGCCATCACCACCAGACCTTGCACGCGCTGCGGCCAGCGTGCAGCCAGCAACAGGGCAATCGATGCGCCATCGCTGTGACCGAAGAGCCAGGCGGCTTCCTGCACTCCCAGTGCATCTAGGAATGCGGGCACCACCTCGTGTGCCTGCTGGTGCATGAAGTCCACGCCCCACACCTCGTCCGCGCGCCGGGGTGTGGAACGGCCATAAGCAGGACGAGAGAACACCAGCCCCCGAAACCCACCCGCATCGCACAGCTGGCGCGGGAAGTCCTTCCACATCGCCACGGAGCCTAGGCCCTCGTGCAGGAACACCACCAAGGGGGCAGTGCTGCGCTCGGGGGCTATCCACTGGTACTCGATATGGACCGTGCGGTTGCGCCAGCGCACTGGCACATGCTCTGTGCGCCCCACGGGGCTGGGTGGAACGCCGTTGGCACTCACGCCCGCTGCTCCCGTTCGCGCAGCCGAAAGCGCTGGATCTTGCCGGTGGCCGTCTTGGGCAGCTCGGGCAAGAATTCGATCAGACGCGGGTACTTGTACGGCGCCAGGCGTTCCTTCACAAAGTCCTTGAGTTCATCCGGTGTGACCGCCTGCCCATCTTTGAGCACGACAAACGCCTTGGTCTTGGTCAGGCCATCAGCATCCTGCGTGCCGACCACGGCTGCCTCCAGCACGGAAGTGTGCTGCATCAACGTGGCCTCCACCTCGAAGGGGGACACGTAAATGCCGCTGACCTTGAGCATGTCGTCGCTGCGCCCGGCGTAGGTGTAGTAACCCTCGGCATCGCGCACATATTTGTCGCCGCTTTTGGTCCACGCGCCCTGGAAGGTCTCGCGGGTCTTGGCGCGGTTGTTCCAGTACATCAGCGCAGCGCTGGGGCCCTGGATGTAGAGGTCACCAATTTCGCCCTGCGCCACCTCGCTGCCGTCTTCGCCGCGCAGGGAAATCTCGTACCCCGGCACCGGTTTGCCCGTGGTGCCGTAGCGCACATCGCCAGGGCGGTTGGACAGGAAGATGTGCAGCATCTCTGTCGAGCCAATGCCATCGATGATGTCGCAGCCGAAATGGTCCTTGAAGCGCTGCGCAATCTCGGCCGGCAGCGCCTCGCCGGCAGACGAGCACATGCGCAGCGCCACCGCACTTCGGGAAGGCAGGCGAGGCGAGGCGAGCATGCCGGCAAAACCGGTGGGCGCCCCAAAGAACACCGTGGGCTGGTGGCGCGTCCAGCGCTCAAACGTGGCGTCTGGCGTGGGTCGCTCGGCCATCAGCACCACTGTGGCGCCCACTGACAAAGGGAAGGTCAGGCTGTTGCCCAGCCCATACGCAAAGTAGAGCTTGGCGGCTGAAAAGCACACATCCTTGTCGGTCAGGCCCAGCACCGCCTTGCCATACAAATCGGCCGTCCACCACAGGCTGACCTGCGTGTGCACCGTGCCCTTGGGCTTGCCCGTGGAGCCCGAGGAATAAAGCCAGAACCCGGGCTCGTCCGGGCCGGTGCGGGCGGGCGCAGTCAGCGCGGAGGTGCTGGCGATGGCGGCCTGCATGTCCACCGCCCCTGCAGCCAAAGTGCCCTGCGGCTGCGACACCACGCAAGCACGCACCTCATGGTGGGGTGCCAGGGCCAGCGCCTCGTTCAGCACCGGCAGCAATGCGCCGGAGACCAGTGCCGCCTGCGCCCGGCAGTGCGTCAGCATGTAGGCGTAGTCGTCGGGCTTGAGCAGGGTATTGACCGCCACCGGCACCACACCCGCGTACAGGCACCCCAGAAACGCCACCGGCCAGTCGCTGGTGTCCAGCATCAGCAGCAGCACGCGCTCCTCGCGCCGCACGCCAGTGTTGGCCAGCACCGCCGCCAGCCGCCGTGCGCGGTCTTCCAGCGCGCTGTAGCTCAGGGTACCCTGGTCATCGATGTAGGCGATGCGGTCACCCCGCGTGCGGTTGAGAGCAAACAGATGCTCTGCAAAATTGAACTGTTCCGGAAGGCTGTTCATGGGGTGTCTCCGTCGCGATGGCGTTGTTTTTGTGGGTGGGTACGGGGGTCAGCAGCCCAGCGCAGCAAGCACTTCGGGGCTGGCCTGCACCGCACTGCGCTGGTGGTAGAAGTCCAGCGCCCGCAAGCCGCCCAGCTCGGCACCACCACCAGCCCGGCCGGGCCCGCCATGCAGCGACATGGGCATGACATTGCCGTGGCCCGTGTGCGCAGTGGCCACTGCCGGCGTCACCACATGCACACGGCCATTGCTCGCAGCCAGCGCAATGGCGGCCTGGGCCAGGGCCTTGTCGTCGGCACCATAGAGCGAGGTCACCAGCGAGCCCTGGCCACGCTGCGCAAGGGCCAGCGCATGGGGCAGGTCGTTGTAGGGCAGCAAGGTGGCCACCGGTCCAAACACCTCCACGTCATGAACGACGGAGGCCTTATCGGCATCGCGCGCGCCCAGCAGCACCGGTCCGACGCAGGCCGCCACGGCAGGGTCGGCATCGACCAGCGGCCGCGTTCGGCCGTCATACACAACGTCGGTATGGCCCCCCAGGGTGGCAATGCCTGTCTGCACCCCATCGAACTGCGCGCGGCTGACCAGCGAACCCATGCGCACTTCCGGGTTACGGGGGTCGCCCACCACCACGCGGGCCAGCTGGGCGCTGACCGCCTCGGCCACCGCAGCGTACGACGCAGCGGGGACCAGGATGCGGCGGATCGCGGTGCACTTCTGGCCGGACTTGACGGTCATCTCACGAACGACTTCGCGCACCAGCAAGTCAAAGGCGGCGCCGCCCGGCTCTGCGTCGGGCATCAGTAGCGCGGCATTGAGGCTGTCCGCCTCGATGTTGGCGCGCACCGAACGCTGCGCCACCGCCGGATGCGCCCGGACAACGCCCGCCGTCTCGGCAGAGCCGGTGAACGACACCACATCAAAGGGTTGCAGCGCATCCATCAGGCCCGCCGAGCTTCCCGCGATGATCGACAGTGCACCGGCGGGCAACACCCCTGCGTTCACCACGTCTTGCACCATGCGCTGGGTCAGCCATGCCGTGGATGTGCCGGGCTTGACGATGACCGGCATGCCCGACAACAAGGCGGGCGCAGCTTTTTCCCACAGCCCCCAGGCGGGAAAGTTGAATGCGTTGATGCACACCGCCACCCCTGGCCTCGGCACCTGCAGGTGCTGCGACTGAAAGACCGGTTCCTTGCCCAGCCTGACGGCGTCCCCGTCACGCAGCACGCGCACATCGCCCAGTGCGTCACCCCATTTGGCGTATTGGCCGAGCGTGAAGATGCCGCCGTCGATGTCCACCGCAGAGTCCGTCTTGACGGTGCCGGAATTGGCGGTGGCGATGTCGTAATAGCTGTCGCGGTACGCCTGCAGCACCTTGGCGACCGCGCCGAGCATGGCGGCCCGCTCGCGATAGGTGGCAGCGCGTAGCGCAGCTCCCCCCTGTTCGCGGGCAAACGCAAAGGCCTCGGGCAGATTCAACCCCGTGGCGTCCACCCGCACCAGGGCGGTGCCCAGCACAGGATCGCGCAGCTCAGTGCCGGGCCCTGTTCCGTGTTGCCAGCGGCCGGCAAGGTGGTTGGCGAGCAATTCAGTCATGCAGTCAATCTTTCAGAGCAAGCAAGTCAATAGGGAGCAGCGCTGGCGCCAGCCCTAGCGGGTGAACTGGATCTGCCCCTCGGGCAACAGGTACAAAACCAGCGCCCTGCCGCGCGCCACCGTAGGGTGGTGGGCACTGCCGGGCGGGTAGACGCACCAGCCGGCAGGGTGGCCGTCAAACAACGCCTCCCCCTCCAGTGGCATGATCAAATCGATTTCGCCCTGCGGGTGGGTGTGGTGGGGGCCAGCAATGTTTTGCATGTCCACCACGTCCACAGAAAACCGGTGCAAGGCATCTTCGGGCTTGAACACACGGCCATAGCGGATGCCGCCGCCTTCGCGTTCACACAGCCAGCCTTCACGTGCGCCCTGAATGCACGCCTCCCGCAAGCGCTGGTAGGTCGCACTGGTGGGGCCGTGCATGGTGTTCAGCCATTGCGCCAGAGCGGCATCCAGGGGTTTGCCAGCGAGCTGGGCGGTCACATCAACCAGGGCTTGGTGAAATGCAGTTTTGTCGGACATGGGCAGTGGGTGCAGCTAGAGTCGGGGCCCAATCTGCACCGTTTTTGATCCACCGCCTTGCGCGCATCCAAAACATGCAGTATTTTGCCAATTAATGAACCATAGTTACCTCAAAGATCCATGTCAAGCACTATAGTGCATGAATGGCGTTTTCCCTGAGAAGACCAGGGCGCTCCATGAAAAGGATGGGTATGAATGAAACAGAAACGGCGGGGCTGCTCGCACCCGCCTCCGCGCAGGAGGGTGCGCAGTCATCGGCCGAGGAGCCCAAGAACCCTCTTCTGGTGTCGCTGGGCGAGCGCGTTCGCAATCTGCGTGCACAGCGGGGCCTGACCCGCAAGGCGGTAGCGGTGGCCGCCGACGTGTCGGAGCGCCACCTGGCCAACCTGGAGTACGGCACGGGCAACGCCTCCATCCTGGTGCTGCAGCAGGTGGCCCATGCGCTGCACTGCTCGCTGGCGGAGCTCGTGGGCGATTTCACAACGCAATCGCCCGAATGGCTGCTGATCCGCGAACTGCTGGAACACCGCAGCGAGCCCGAACTGCGGCGTGCCCGCCTGGCGTTGCACGAGCTGCTGAGTGGGGGGCACAACGACGCAGCAAGGCACCGCCGCATTGCGCTGGTGGGTCTGCGGGGGGCTGGCAAATCCACCCTGGGGCCGCTGCTGGCGCGCGAGCTGGATGTTCCCTTCATTGAACTGAGCCGCGCCATCGAGGCCCTCGCCGGGTGCAGCGTGCGCGAAATCCACGACCTGTACGGCACCACCGCCTACCGCCGCTACGAGCGCAGGGCGCTGGAAGAGACCATCCAAATCCACAGCGAGGTGGTCATTGCCACGCCGGGTGGCATTGTGTCGGACCCCGCCACTTTCAACGAGCTGCTGGCCCACTGCACCACCGTGTGGTTACGGGCCGCGCCCGAGGAACACATGGGGCGGGTGGTGGCACAGGGCGACATGCGCCCGATGGCCGCCAGCAAGGAGGCCATGGACGACCTCAAGCGCATCCTGGACGGGCGCGCTGCTTTCTATTCCAAGGCCGAAATCACGGTGGATACCTCCGGCCAAACCCCCGAGCAGAGCCTGCAGACCTTGAGTGCCAGCGTGCGCAAGGCCATGGCCCGCGTGGCGTAAAAACCTGCACCCGGTCTGAACGGCTGCCGCCCGGACATCGGCGCCGCAGCACCCACGCCCATCCCGGCACAGCACAGCGCCCGCCACCGCGGCGGCCTGTGCAGCTCGCCCCTCCCAATCGACCCGTGCACAGCTCTCAGCAGAGCTGCCCGTCTACCCGAATGCCATCGGCAAAAAAATGCATTGACACACCGAACAACATGCACGATGATGCACATCAACAACTGCGAACAAGCACTATATTGCATTAATTCTCCACGGAGACCTCATGGCAGACCTCACCCACGTTCCCGAACGCGTTGACTACCGCACTGATCCCACGCAGTACCGCCACTGGACCTTGTCGGTCGAGGGTGCCATTGCACGGCTGTCCCTTGACATTGCGGAGGACGGCGGGATCCGTCCTGGCTACAAGCTCAAGCTCAACAGCTACGACCTGGGGGTGGACATTGAGCTGCATGACGCGCTCAACCGCATCCGCTTCGAGCACCCCAGCGTGCGCAGCGTCATCGTCACCAGTGGCAAGGACCGTATCTTTTGCTCGGGCGCCAACATCTTCATGCTGGGTGTGTCCAGCCATGCCTGGAAGGTCAACTTCTGCAAGTTCACCAATGAGACGCGCAACGGCATTGAAGACTCCTCCAAACACTCGGGCCTCAAGTTCATTGCGGCTGTGAATGGCGCCTGCGCGGGCGGTGGCTATGAGTTGGCACTGGCGTGCGATGAAATCATCCTGGTCGATGACCGGTCGTCTGCCGTGTCGCTGCCCGAAGTGCCTTTGCTGGGCGTGTTGCCCGGCACCGGTGGGCTGACACGTGTCACGGACAAGCGCCACGTGCGGCACGATCTGGCCGACATCTTCTGCACCAGCGTGGAGGGTGTGCGTGGCCAGCGCGCGGTGGACTGGCGGCTGGTGGACCGTATCGCCAAGCCCGCGCAATTTGCCGCCACGGTGCAAGAGCGCGCCGCCGCCCATGCACAGACCAGCACCCGCCCCGGCAGCGCACAAGGCATTGCCCTGCCACGCGTGGAGCGGCAGGACCATGCCGACGGCATGCGCTACCAGCACGTGACGGTGGACATCGACCGCGCACGGCGCACGGCCACGCTGTGCATCCGCGCCCCCGAGGGAGCGCAGCCCGCTGACACGGCAGCCATTGAAGCAGCGGGCGCCGCCTGGTGGCCGCTGGCACTGGCCCGCGAGCTGGACGACGCCATCCTGAACCTGCGCACCAACGAACTGGACATTGGCACCTGGCTGCTGAAGACAGAAGGGGATGCGCAGGCGGTGCTGGCCAGCGATGCCATCTTGCTCGCGCATCAGCACCACTGGCTGGTGCGCGAGACCATCGGTGCGCTGCGACGTACGTTTGCCCGTCTGGATGTGTCCTCACGCAGCCTCTTCGCGCTGATCGAGACGGGATCGGCTTTTGCCGGCACCCTCGCAGAACTGGCCTTAGCGGCAGACCGCACCTACATGCTGGCCCTGCCCGACGCGCCAGAGCAGGCCCCAACGCTCACCCTGAACGCATTCAACTTTGGCCTGCTGCCCATGGTGAATGACCAAAGCCGCTTGCAGCGCCGCTTCTATGAAGAGGCGGGCCCGCTGGAAGCGGTCCGCGCTGCCGCGGGCCGGCCGCTGGAAGCAGACAGCGCACTGGCGCTGGGCCTGGTCACGGCAGCCCCCGACGACATCGACTGGGCCGACGAAATCCGTATCGCCATTGAAGAACGCGCCGCCATGTCGCCCGATGCGCTGACCGGCCTGGAGGCCAACCTGCGCTTTGCCAGCAGGGAGAACATGAACACCCGCATCTTCGGGCGCCTGACCGCGTGGCAGAACTGGATCTTCAACCGCCCCAACGCCGTGGGCGAGAAGGGCGCGCTCAAGGTTTACGGCACCGGCCAGAAGGCCGGGTTTGACCAGACGCGCGTCTGACCCCCTGCCCTGCATTCGATTTCCATCCAGAGGAGCACCCCATGAGCAGCATCAACTACAGCGAGAAGATTCCCAACAACGTGAACCTGAGCGAAGACCGCACGTTGCAGCGCGCGCTAGAAGGCTGGCAGCCCAACTTCATCAACTGGTGGGACGACGTGGGTCCCGAGGGCTCCACCAACCATGAGGTCTATCTGCGTACCGCCGTGAGCGTGGACCCGAACGGCTGGGCCCAGTTCGGCCACGTGAAGATGCGCGACTACCGCTGGGGCATCTTTTTGAACCCAGGCGACAGCAACCGCGAGATCCACTTTGGCGACCACAAGGGCGAAAAAGCCTGGCAGGACGTGCCCGGCGAGCACCGCGCCAATCTGCGCCGCATCATCGTGACCCAGGGCGACACCGAGCCCGCCTCGGTCGAGCAGCAGCGCCACCTGGGCCTGACGGCGCCCAGCATGTACGACCTGCGCAACCTGTTCCAGATCAATGTGGAAGAGGGCCGCCACCTGTGGGCCATGGTGTACCTGCTGCACAAGCACTTCGGCCGCGACGGCCGCGAGGAAGCAGAAGCGCTGCTGCAGCGCCAGTCCGGCGACGAGAACAACCCGCGCATCCTGGGCGCGTTCAATGAAAAGACGCCGGATTGGCTGGCGTTTTTCATGTTCACCTACTTCACTGACCGTGACGGCAAGTTCCAGCTCTCGGCCCTGGCAGAGAGCGCTTTTGACCCGCTGGCGCGCACCACCAAGTTCATGCTGACCGAAGAGGCCCACCACATGTTTGTGGGCGAAAGCGGCATCTCGCGCGTGCTGTCGCGCACCGCACAGGTGATGAACGACCTCAAGACCGACGACCCTGCCAAGGTGCGTGCGGCTGGCGCCATCGACCTGCCCACCGTCCAGCGCTACCTCAACTTCCACTACAGCGTGACCATCGACCTGTTCGGCGCCGACCAGTCGAGCAACGCCGCCACGTTCTACAGCTCGGGCCTCAAGGGTCGCTACGAAGAAGGAAAACGCACGGACGATCATGTGCTCAAGGGGCAGACGTACAAGGTGCTGGAGGTCAAGGACGGACAGCTGCTGGAAAAAGAAGTGCCCATGCTCAACGCGCTGAACGAAGTGCTGCGCGACGACTTCATCAAGGACTCCATGGCGGGCGTGGGCCGGTGGAACAAGGTGCTGGAGAAAGCGGGAGTCCCCACCCGCCTGGTGGTCCCCCACAAGGCCTTCAATCGCCAGATCGGCGCGCTGGCGGGCATCAAGATGTCGCCCGACGGCCGCGTGGTGAGCGAGGCAGAATGGACCGCGCGCAAGGCCGAATGGCTGCCCACGCCCGAAGACTTCGCGTTTGTGGCGTCGTTGATGGGCCGTGTGGTCGAGCCGGGCAAGTTCGCCGGCTGGATCGCGCCCCCCGTCATGGGCATCAACCGCCAGCCGGTGGATTTTGAGTACGTGCGTTTTAATTGATCGCCGCTGAGTTGCCCGTGCCGCATTCGCCGCCCCTGGCAAGACGGCGCGAGCGGCACGGCGAAGCGGGCTCTGCGTTGTGGCACACCGAATGCCTCCACTGTATGCAAGGTCCCAGCACTGGTAGCCGGATATTGCTCGAAGAATGAATATGGACACCCACACGCTGATCGACAACGGCATCCTGAAGCAGCATCTGATCGACCCGGAGATCTGCATTCGCTGCAACACCTGCGAGGCCACCTGTCCGGTCAACGCGATCACGCACGACGACAACAACTACGTGGTGCGAGCCGATGTGTGCAACGGCTGCATGGCCTGCATCTCGCCCTGCCCCACGGGTTCCATCGATAACTGGCGTGCGGTGCCAGTGGCCCGCGCCTACACCGTTGAGGAACAGTTCAGCTGGGAAGAACTGCCGGGCGAGCTTGCCCCCCATGAACTGGTCGCAGCAGGCGGAGAGCCCGCCACAGAGGTAACGGCGCTGCAGCAAGCCCCCGAAGCGCCTGCTGAGCCGGGCACGCAGGTTTTTCGCTCCGCCCAGTACGGAGCCACGGTACCGCCCTGGTCTGCAGCCCATCCCTACACCAATCTTTTTCCGCCCAAAAACCCGACCACAGCCACCGTGGTCGGCAACTTCAATTGCACCGAGGTGGGTTTTGAGAGCGAGACCCACCATGTGGTGCTCGATTTCGGCAGCATGCCGTTCCCCGTGCTGGAAGGGCAATCGATTGGCATCATCCCGCCGGGCGCCGATGCGCTGGGCAAACCCCACCACGCGCGCCAATACTCGGTGGCCAGCCCGCGCAACGGCGAACGCCCCGGCTACAACAACCTGGCGCTGACTGTGAAGCGCGTGACCGTGGACCACGATGGCAACCCTGTGCGAGGCGTTGCCTCCAACTACGTTTGCGATCTGAAGGTAGGCGACAAGGTGCAGGTGGTGGGGCCGTTCGGCAGCAGCTTCCTCATGCCCAACCATCCGCGATCGCACATCGTGATGATTTGCACCGGCACCGGCAGCGCGCCCATGCGCGCCATGACCGAGTGGCGGCGCAGGCTGCGCAACAGCGGCAAGTTTGAGGGCGGCAAGCTCTTGCTGTTCTTCGGCGCACGCACGCAGCAGGAACTGCCCTACTTCGGCCCCCTGCAAAGCCTGCCCAAGGATTTCATCGACATCAACCTGGCTTTCTCCCGCACGCCCGGGCAGCCCAAGCGCTATGTGCAAGACCTGATGCGCGAGCGCGCCGCCGACCTGCTGGCCCTGCTGCGCGATGACAACAGCCACTTCTACGTCTGCGGCCTCAAGGGCATGGAAGAAGGCGTGGTGATGGCGCTGCGTGACATCGCCCAGGAGGCGGGGCTGAGCTGGGACGCCCTGGGTGGGACGCTTCAGCGCGAAGGGCGACTGCATCTGGAGACGTACTGAGGCGGGCATGGCATCGGCCTGAGCCAAACCCAAGCCATGGCGCCCCCCCCAAAAAGGCCCATTGGCCGGGCCTCGAGGCGCTGCATGGAGCCCTTTCCCTTTGTAACAGCTGCAACGCCGGAGGCTGACTGGCAGACTGGTCTGTCGTTCCTGCGAAAATAGCGGGCTTTGCCTTCGGGAGGACTCCTTCCCCCGATGCACGCGCCGCCGGACCGTCCCGCTCGGCCGTGCCCACCCAGTGCACAGCCTTCACGGGATGACCCAACACCACCGACTCAACAGCTCACGCCTCGTGGTCCTGCTCCAGCAATGGACGCGGGAAGCCAGCGAGCGGGCCGCGCCTCCGCTACCAGCAGCCAAGCCCCCCGATGTGGCAGAGCAGCTGAGCCTATGGCTGGGAACCGTGGACGCCGTCCAGCTCAGCCGGGCGCTGCACGCGATCGAGAACCTGCCGTCGCAGGCGGCGACTGCACAGCACCCGGCACTGGCGCTGAACATGACGGTACTCGCCGGCCTGGTAGCGAAGGTTCAGGCCGACCTCGAAGTGCAGCTGGCCACGAGGCCCACTGCACCCAAGCCACTGCGAGCCCGGGCGGACAACACCCCCGTGGAACTGCCCGACCCGAGGGTGGACACGGATTTCGCCACCCACGCGCCACGCTATCTGGACCTGCAAAAGCAGATGGAGCTGCGGCTGCAGCCCCTTCGGGCACAGTTGCGCCAGGCGATCGCACAAGGCTCCCCCAGATTGCGCCAGGTGGCGGCGCTGGACGCCGTGATGGAGCGCATGTTGGCACCGCGTGAACAACGGCTGTGGGCCTTGCTGCCCGCGCACCTGGAGCGCCGTATGGCGCACCGCCACCGGCAACACCAGCACAGGCTGATCACCCAAGGGTTGACCGATGAGCCTGCGCGCTGGCGGCAGGCCGGAGGCTGGCTGTGGGCCTTCGAGCGCGACATGCAGGCCCTACTTGCCGCAGAGCTGCAAACGCGCATGGAACCGATCACGGGACTGCTGGAAGCAGCCCAGAACGACACAACAGGACAACAGGAATGAACAAGAGTGTGATGACAGCCATCTTCGCTGCGGGCCTTGCGGCCGCTGGCTGGGTGGGCTGGGGTTTTGTGGGCCACAGCCCGCTGGCACTGGCAATGACGGTGATGATCGCCGCCACCTACCTGCTGGGAGCCTGGGAGCTGATGCGCTATCGCGCGGCCACCGCCTCGCTGACGCGTGCGCTAGAGGCCCATCAAGAGCCCCCTGCCCTGGATGCCTGGCTGGAAAGCCTGGACCCCGCACTGCGCCACCCGGTTCGCCAACGTATCGAAGGGGAGCGTGTAGCCCTGCCTGGACCTGCACTCACGCCTTACCTGGTGGGGCTGCTGGTCATGCTGGGCATGCTGGGCACCTTCGTGGGCATGGTGGTGACGTTCCACGCCGCCGTGTTTGCCCTGGAGGCCTCAGGCAACCTGGAATCCATCCGCAATGCACTGGCTGCGCCCATCAAGGGGCTGGGTCTGTCGTTCGGCACGTCCGTCGCGGGGGTCGCCACATCGTCCGCACTGGGCCTGTTGTCCGCCCTGAGCCGCCGGGAGAGGCTGCAGGCGGTGCGCCAGCTGGATGCGCGCATCCCCACGCTGTTCCGTGCCTTCTCGTCCGCCCAACGGCGTGAGGACACCTTGCTGGCCCTGCAAGCGCAGGCCCAGGCCCTGCCGCTGATTGCCGATCGCCTGCAAGCCATGATGGAAGGACTGGAGCGCCGCCACAGCCAGCTCAACGACCAGCTGCTGGCGCAACAGCAGGGGTTTCATCAAGAGGCCTCTGCCGCGTACACCCAATTGGCGCAGTCCGTGGGTACATCGCTGCAAGACAGCCTGAGCACCAGTGCCCAGCAGGCCACCGCCGCCATGCGCCCGGTGGTGGAACAGGCCATGGCGACGCTGGCACAAGAGTCCCAGCGCACCCACGAGCGGCTGCGAGAGCACACAGGCCAGCAGCTGCAAAGCCTCAGTGCGCAATGGGAGGGTACAGCACGCAAGGTGGCCGACACCTGGGCCCAGGCGCTCGACCAGCAGTCGAACACACAGGGCACGCTGATCACCCAGTTTGAGGTTGCAGTGCAAAAGCTCACGCAGACTTTCGACGAACGATCGAAAACACTGCTGGACTCCCTGCACGTATCGGCTGCACAGCAACAGGCTGCCCAGGCGGAGTCCGACCAGCGGCGACTCCAAGGCTGGGAGCACTCCATGCAGGACATGGCTCGCAACCTGGCCAGCGAATGGCATCAAGCGGGCAACCAGACGCTGGCCCAGCAGCAGGAGGTGGGCCAGGCCTTGGAGCGCACGGCACAGCAGATGGACCGGCAATTGCAAGCCACCACCCAGGCATTTGCACAACAGGCCGAAGCCCTGGTCACCACACTGCAGGCGACGGTAGCCGAAGCCCACGGTGCGCAGCGCGCTGCGGATACGCAGCGGCTCGCCGACTGGACGCAGTCCATGCACCAGATGGCCCAGAAACTCAGCGGCGAATGGCAAAGCGCGGGGGCACAAACTGCCGAACAGCACCAGACAACCGGCGCGGCACTCGCCCAAGCGGCCCAGCAGCTGGAGCACCGCCTGCAGTCAGCCAACAACGCATTTGAAGAACGCTCCGAGGCTTTGCTGGCTGCGTTGCAAAGCACCGTCACCGATGCTCAGCAGGCGCAGCGCGACGCCGATGCGCAACGGCTGGCAGGCTGGAGCCAGTCCCTGGAGAGACTGGCCCACACGCTCAGCGCTGAATGGCAGCGTGCAGCCACACAGACCGTGGAACAACAGCGCGCCCTGATGCAGACCCTGGAAGACACCGCCACGCAAGTGAGTCTGCGACTGAACGCCCAGGTGGACCGTACATTGGGCAGCGCCACCGCGCTGATGGAGCAATCCGACGCCCTGCTGCGCACACGCATCGACAACGAAGCGCAATGGGTGCAAGCCCAGGGGCAACGCATGGATGCGCTGACCCTGGTGTGGCGCGAGGAACTGACCACCCTGCGCGATGCAGAAGCCGCGCGCGGACAGGCGGCAGTGGACCGCCTGGATACTCTGCAAGCCGCCGTGGCAGAGCACCTGGCCACCCTGGGCGCTGCGCTGGAAGCCCCCTTCACGCGCCTGCTGCAGACCGCCTCCGAAGTGCCGCAAGCGGCGGCCGAAGTCATTACCCAGTTGCGACAGGAAATGACACGCCTGGACGAACGCGACAACATCGCACTGGCCGAGCGCACGGCCATGACACAGCAGCTGGGCAGCCTGCTGCAATCCGTGAACGAAGCCGCTGTGCAGCAGCGCGCGGCCATTGACGCACTGGTGGGTTCCGCCGCCGAGGTGCTCGAACAGGCGGGCCAGCAGTTTGCACAGGCCCTGGGCGCACAGGCGGGCAAGGTGGACGAAGTGGCAGCGCAGGTTGCGGCCAGCGCCATCGAGTTGTCCAGCCTGGGGGAATCCTTCCAGCACGGCGTCGGCCTGTTCAGCGCCAGCAACGAGAAGCTCGTGGAGAGCCTGCAAGGCATGGAGGACGCCCTTCGCGAGTCCATGGGCCGCAGCGACGAACAGCTGGCGTACTACGTGGCGCAGGCCCGCGAGGTGATTGACCTGAGCATCAGCGCACAACAAGGCATCGTGGAAGACCTGCGTCGACTGCATGGCAAGGCCACGGCAGAACAAGGGGCGCCCGCGTGACCGGCGTGGACGACACCCTGGATGATGCTACCGACCAGACGGCACCGGTGTGGGCCGTCTTCGGCGATCTGATGGCGGGGCTGCTGGGTGCGTTTGTACTGATCCTCGTGGGCGTGCTGGTGGTGCAGATCGACCTGGTGGCCAGCCTGCAGCAGGAAGTGCAAAAGCGCCAGATGGAAGAGCAGCGGCGCATGGCGCTTGAGAAGGCCCTGGCCATTCCGCTGGCCAGCGGGCGCGTGACGGTGAACAACGGGCGCATTGGTATCAGCGGCAGCGTGCTGTTTGCCACCGGTTCGGACGAACTGCGTGCCGAGGGACGGCAACTGCTCAAGAGTCTGGTTCAGCCGTTGGGGGTTTACTTGCGGGAGCGCGACGAAATGCTGATGGTCAGCGGCTTCACCGACAACACCGCGCTGCTACGCGGCAGCCAGAAGCGTTTTGCGGACAACCTGGAGCTGTCAGCCCAGCGTGCACTCACCGTGACCCGGGCTCTGATTGACGAGGGCATGCCATCGTCCCAGGTGTTCGCCGCAGCCTTTGGCGCCGAACAACCCGTGGCTGACAACAGCGACGAAAAAGGCCGTGCACAAAACCGCCGGGTGGAGATGGCCCCAGTCCCCAAGGCCGCCAACACCCGGTCCACCGAGTCTCCCCGCGCACCATGACAGATCCCCGTCTGGAGGCATTGCGTGCAGTGGGCGCGCACCACAACGACCCCGCGCGTTTTCACTACCTGGAGATCCTGGCGCGCCGCCTGCCTGGCCAATCAGCGGCCGTGCAGCGGCTGTTGGCGCACAAGCTCGATACGGCGCTGGCGAGCTACCCCGAAAGCCCGCCCCACACACCTCCATCACAGGGCAACCAACGCCCCGCCCCTGCAGCATCTGCGCTGGCACAACTGAACCAAACCCTGGGAACCCCTCGGCGCAGCATCGCCAGGGACGACCCCTTTGCGATGGACAGCGCTCCATTGCCCGCGCTCAAAAGCGTGCGCCATTTCAGCGAGGTCTGGTCGCACATCGCCGCCGAGCAGCAGGTGGTGCAGGCCCTGCACAGGGGGCCTGAGAACGCCGGGCCACTCAACGCCCACAAGCTGATGCTGCGCTCACTCAACCTGATGCGCTCCCTGTCCCCCGACTATTTGCGCCATTTCATGGCGCAAATGGACACCTTACTGTGGCTGGATCAGGCAAGCACCCGAGCCACAAGCCCCGCTCCGCGTTCGGTGCGCAAGACACGCAACAAGCCATAGACCGATAGATCCGCAGGCCTGCAGCCAGGGCACAAACCACGGCTGTGTAGTCCCCGGCCCAACGCCCGGGGCGATGGAAACTGACGCTTCGGCGCCTCCAACCACTGACGCGAAACGTCACAGTACGTGGCCCAGCCATTGTTTTCAAAACTGGAACAGTTAGTTTGCGACTGGGTGGTTTTTCCCTGAACACCATCGGCGTACAGTTCATCCCATCGATGAGCCGAACCCGCAAGGCGACTCACCGAACCCGGTTCAGGAATGGTTTTTGATCCGGCTTTTTTGAGACGCTTTTTTAGCTTTTAAGGATTTTCATCATGAACAAGACCGCCCGTTTCCTCTCCGTTGCCGCTGTTGCCGCTTTCGCCGCTTTTGGCGCCCATGCCGACGAAGCCGATGGCTCGCAATTTGCCCTGAAGTTCGACACGAACCGCACCCGCGCTGAAGTGCAAGCCGAAGCTGTAGTGGAAGCCAAGACCCACAACATGGAACCCGCAGGCTCGCGTGTGGTGACCTACAAGTCCACCGCTGACCGCGCTGCAGTGCGTGCACAGGCTGCCGAAGCCGTGCGCACCGGCCAGATCCCTTCTGGCGAATTCAGCGCCATGTAATTTGGCAGACCAACTGCTCGGGTTGGATTGAAGCAGTTGCGGGACTTCCCATGGCGGTGGCACTTCGCGCGGTGCGGGTGCTGTTGCCATGGGGAGTGTTTTAGACAAGCACTCACTCCCGCACTGGTCAAGCAAACGGGGCTCCCATTGGGAGCCCTTTTTGTTGCGTGCGAACACAAGCAAAACGTCGAACGCCTGTTGCATCTCCAAGCCGAAAGCCTTCGCGTTATCGCGAAAAACGAGCGTTCGCTACGCGCTCCCGGCCTTCAATGCCGCGCGTCGTTCAGCAAACTGCGCAGCCCACTCGGATACCGGCATAAAGCTGGGGTCCGAACGCACCACACGCTCCGTCTGGGCCCAGATGGCTTCGTCATCCTGATCCAGGTCCAAAGGATCACCGTGGGGCTGGCTCACGTACCAAGGAGTGTCCAGATAAACCTCCACAGTGTTGTCTTCCGGGTCCATGCAGTAAATGGATATCGCATTCCCGTGGTTAAGCCCACGCATCTTCGACGCGCCCAGTGCCAACGCGCGGCGACGCGCCTCGCGCAGATGATCAATGGTCTGGACCTTGAACGACAGCTGCATCACGGTGCTCGGTGCATCTTCACCCCGCCCTCCAGCCAGCACCAACTGGTGGTGCTGATCACCACGCCCGCTCAGAAACACGATCTCGAAGCGAAAGGTCACGCCCTCGCCACGATCCGTCTCCTGCATGTCGAACACTCCGGTATAGAAAGCCTTCATCACCTCCAGGTCACGGCAAAAAATGCCACAGTGAGCGAGATTGGCGGTATAGGGTGGATTCACGTTGCAAGACTCCATGGGTTCAGGGAATGAGGACCAGCTTGCCCAGCGTGCCGCCGGTGTCCAACAGCTCATGAGCCTGACGAACCTCTGCCAGTGGCATGCGCATGGCACGCGGTGCACGCACCTGGCCACTCGCCATGAGCGCAATGGCTTGCTCCATCAAGCCGCGGCGCTGAGCCACATCGGCATCCACCGCGTGAATGGAGAAGGTGCGTATCGCCAGACTCTTGGCGAGCAGTTTGCGAAGCTCATCGAACACATCACTCGATGGTGGGCCTGCAAGGATGTTGTACGACACCGCCATGCCTGAGGGGGCCAGCGACCGCAGACAGGCGATAAACAGCGCCGCACCCACATGATCAAAAGCGAGGTCGACGCCACGTCCCCCAGTGAGCTCCATGACGCGTTGCGGCAGGGCCTGCACGTCGCCATCAACAAGATCGCTGACTCCGTTTTCCAAGGCGAACTGGCGTTTTTCCGGGGTTGATGCAGTACCGATGACGCGCAGGCCTCGCGAGCGCGCCACCTGTGCCAGCGCGGTGGCAACCCCACCTGCTGCACCGGGAATCAGGATCGCTTTAGCGGGTAGATTGCCGTTGCTGGCCAGTAGCGCCAGTGCGAGCTGGAAGTTACCGAGACTCACCGCGTCCTCGAACGCAATGCTCTCAGGCAGCACAAATGGCACAACTTCGGGCACGCAGATCGCCTGCACGTAGCAGCCCCCGCGCTGTGGCAACTCTCGTGCACTGACCAGCACGCGGTCACCCACAGACAGGCGGGTGACGCCCTCGCCGATGGCATCGATGACCCCGGACAGCTCATTGCCGGGCACCGCGGGCAGTGGGGGCATCCACTTGTAAGTACCGTTGCGAATCAGAACGTCCGGCCCACCTGCGCCTATGGCATGAGCCCGGACGCGTACCTGACCCGGTCCGGGATGAGGTAGAGGGATGTCCACCAAAGACAGAACCTCCGGACCACCCGTGACCTGGAGCTGCACGGCCTTCATCGTGCGAGTGGAAGAAGTCGCCATGTCTAACCTCAGCGCTGGCCGTCGTGTACAGACACCTGCTCGCGCGTCAGGCCGCCCAGGCGCGAGTGGACGCGTCCGCCATCGGCCATCACCAGTGCGAAAAGGATTTCGTCGGGGCGGGGCGCGTCCTGGATCCCCACCTCGGCACTGTTGAAATGGCTGCGGACATAGGCCGCATGGATGTAATGCAGTGGCACCATCAAGCGGTAGCCCGTAGCGGCCACGGCCTTCGCCGACGGCACGATGGCTTTGGGTTCACCCAGCACTTGTCGCATTGCCCAGCCCCCCGCTTCATGCCAGACGGCGCCATGCTCCAACTCGCCATTCACGCCGACGATGGCTGCCTTGCTATAGGCCTGTACTTTTTCCTTGCCCAGCGTAGCCACCAGCTCTTCAGCGAGCATCGTACCGAGGGTGCGCAGCTCGGCCATGAAGGGCAGCAGATCTGGCTCATAGCGGCCAGCGTAAGGATTGCGAATCACAGCGCAAGCAGAAGCGATGCGCAGCGGCGTGTCTACCGGTGGTCCGCCCTCGTGGTACACCGTTTCAATGGTCAGGCTGCGTTTGCGGATAGCGATCAAGTTCATTCAAAAGTCCTTCGACAAGGTGATTGGAGTCATTGTTTGGGAATCTTGGCATCAGCCACTACCTGCTGCCATTTTTCGATCTCGTGGCTCACCATGACCTTCATTTCCTCGGGCGAGCTGCCGCGTGCTTCGCCACCCATGTCCTCCAGACGCTGCCGTACTGCTGGCGCCTGTAGCGCACGAAGCACCTCCGCATTGAGGCGATCAACGATCGGTCGGGGTGTTCCTGCGGGCGCCAGAAGGCCGGCCCACGAGCGCACGTCATAGCCCGTCACACCTTGCTCCACGACGGTGGGAACATTGGGCAGGCCTGGCCACCGTTGGGGGCCGGTGGTTGCGATGGCGCGCAGCTTCCCCGCCTGGATGTTGGTCAATACCGCGGTCGGCGGAGCGATGATGAATGGCACATCGCCTGCCAGCAGCGCCGTGATTGATGCAGCATCGCCCCGATAGGGAACGTGCAAAAGATTGACTCGAGCCATCTTGGCCAGCAGCTCGCCCGCCAGATGGTGGGTTGAGCCCACGCCCGCAGTCCCGTAGCCAACCGATCCCGGTGTGGCCTGCGCGTTTGCGATGACTTCACGCAGGCTCTGGACTTTCGAATTGGCGTTGACAACCATCAGGAATGGAAAGAAGGTGATCGTGGAAACCATCTCGAAGTCCGCAACTGACTTGTAGGGGAGCGTGTTGTAGAGAGCGCCCGCCACCGCATGCCCCCCGGTGGCGAGCAGCAACGTGTATCCATCGGGCTTTGCCCGCGCTACTGTGGTGGCGGCGATGGTGCCGCCGGCTCCAGACTGTGCCTCCACCACCACGGCCTGGCCCAAGGCTTTGGCCATCTCTGCGCCCACAGCGCGGGCGATGGCGTCCGCATTTCCACCAGGAGCGAACCCCTGATAGAGCTTGATCGCTCGCTCGGGATAGGCTTGGGCCAGGGCCGGCAGCGCCGGCCATCCAAGAGCGGCCGCGCTGCAGGCGGCCAGGACGTGTCTTCTTTGCATGGTGTTTGTCTCCGTGGGCGGCGGCCGCGTGGGGCCTTGCTCTACCCTTGCAGGGTCTGGATGGAAGATCGAACGGGTAAATGACGCCAAACGATGGTCAGCCCTGCGCAACCACTGGATTGCGCAGCACGCCGATGGCTTCAATCTCCACTTCCACGACGTCGCCAGGTTTCATGAACTGCGGCGGCTTCTTGCTCCAGCCCACGCCGGCAGGAGTGCCAGTGATGATCACGTCACCGGGGACCAACGTAAAAATGGTGGAGGCATACGCAATCAGGCGGGGGATCGAAAAAATCATGTGCCCTGTATGGCTGGACTGCACCACAACGCCGTTCAGACGCGTCTCCAGCTTGAGTTCGCGACCAGGCGCGATCTCGTCTGCAGTCACCATCCAGGGACCGAAAGCGCCAGTGGATTCGAAGTTTTTGCCGGAGGCGATCTGCTTGGCATGGAACTGCCACTCACGCACGCTGGCATCGTTGTAGCAGCTATAGCCTGCAATGTGCGCCCAGGCGTCTGCCTCGCTGATGTCACGACCTTCCTTGCCAATCACTACGGCCAGCTCGCCTTCCCAATCCAGTGACTCCGAAACATGGGGACGGACGATCGGACCTTGATGTGGCGTCTGTGAACGCCACACGCGCAAGAAGATCGGCGGCTGCTCGGACAGCTCGCGCTGCATGCCAGCAGCGAGCACCTCCTGGTGGTGATCCATGTAGTTGCGCACCGCGCAGACAATTTTTTCGGGGCGAGGAATCACCGGCAGATACGTCACTTCGGCCAACTTTGCGTCGGCCTTGAGATCTGCCACCAACTCATCCCGGCGCGCGAAGTCCGGGCTTGCGATGAAGCCAGCCAGCGTGGCATGGCCGGTTCGGATCGCCAGTTCGGCAACACCTTCACCGAGGACGGCACCCCAGGTTTCACGGCCGGCGATTGAGTAGGACATCAGCTTCATGGGTTTCCTAGAAAAGGGATGAAAGAGGAATCTGAGAAGGCACAACGATCAGAACTTGAACTTTTGAATCTTCGAATCTAGTGCATGAATGTATTTTTATGCACAAAATACAAATTATGCGTAGTGGTTTACACCGAGCGATTTGAGGGAACTTGCTTGGCCCCTTGCGCAAGAAAAGGCACTTGCAGACAACGGAAATGGGGAACTCAGAAGCGAAAAAGCCCACATGCGCGATGCATGCGGGCTCTGCACCACGCGAGTCGGGTGCAACCAGGAATGAGGAGGGGCAGGGCTGCCCAGGAACCGGCGAAATGCCTGTACCTAGACCATGCTCTGGCTCGCAATGGCAGTGGAGGGTCAGCCTCCCTGACCGTGCTCCAGCTTGCTCAGCACCAAGAGCACATTGCGCTCGGTACTCAAGATGTGCTCTTGCAAGAGTGCACAGGCGGTGTCTGCATCGCGCCGCAGCGTAGCGTCCATGAGCTTACGATGCTCGCTGGATTTGTGCTTAAAGGTCTTGCGAAAGCGCGCTGAAAACCGCCGGTAACGCTCCGCCTGGTCGAAGAGGCTTGCACTCCACGTCCGCAGGCGCTCTGATGGACTGGCTGAAATCAGTGCCATGTGAAAGGCAGTGTGCACGTCCGTCCACCCTTGGTCCAAAACGACCGGACCATCGCTAAGTCGGCCTTCTACCTTCTCCAAGCGGTGAAATGCCCCCACTACTTGCGCCTCCCACACGTCGTCACCGTGGGCAATCGATTCGCGCAGCGCCTGAACGTCAAGCATCACACGCATGCGCGTGATGTCGCCCAAGTCCTCTGCAGAAATCGCCGTTACACGAAACCCTCGCCGTTCATCTGCCCGGATCAACCCCTCCTGGGCCAGACGACTCAGCGCCTCCCGCAACGGACTGCTGGAAAAGCCGTAGGCAGCTTGCAGTTCATCGAGCTTGAGCTTGGCGCCTGGACCGTAGGTGCCATTCAACACATCCCTGCGCAATTGCGCGAAGGCCTGATCCACCAGGGGCGGGGTGCGAGGGGATGTGTCTGTTTTGTACATGTTTTGAATTTTATGCATAAACTTCAGGCATTGAAAGAACGAAAGAATCTCAATGAACACCAACCAGATGACACGTCCTATCCGCCTCCTCGCCATCTCCGGAAGCCTTCGCCGCGCGTCGCACAGCACTGCCGTGCTGCGAAGCCTCCAGCCGCTGCTACCTTCTGGAACCACACTGGAGTTGTTCGCTCTCGACGAGATCCCCATGTACAACGCAGATCTGGATGGGGAGCAACCACCGCCTCCAGTCGTCCAGCTCAAGAACGCCATTGAACGTGCGGATGGCCTGGTACTGTGTTCTCCTGAGTACAACTACGGCATACCCGGGGTACTCAAGAACGCGATCGACTGGGCTTCACGGCCGGGATTTGCATCTCCTCTCAAGGGCAAGCCCGCGCTCATCATGACGGCGTCGCCAGGCACGGCAGGGGGAGTGCGGGCACAGGCCCAAATTCGTGATGCATTGGCAGCCACACTGGCACGCCCCTTGGTGCGGCAGCACATCGCCATTGCGGGAGTCGCCGCGCGCATACAAGACGGTCACTTAGTGGACAAGCCTACTCTGGATATCATCCAAACAGGATTGCACGAGCTGGTCGAGGAGATCCGGTGGATCGCCGCGCGCAGCCAACAAGTCTGAGACAGAAGTCGCTAATAAGGCCGGGTTTTAGCGGCCAGTGCCGATAGGGCTGGACTCGGCACCCAATCTTTGAATATGTGCCGGGTCACCCGAATGGAGTTCGCTCATGAAGATCACCGTCTCAACTGTGGTTGCCGCACCGTTGAAAGAAGTCTGGCGGGCATACACAACACCCGAAGACATCAAACAATGGAATACAGCGTCCCCAGACTGGCACACGACCACCTCGTCGGTGGATCTGCGGCCAGGTGGCAAGTTCTCCTCTCGCATGGAGGCGAAGGACGGCTCATTCGGGTTTGACTTTGCAGGTGAATACACCAAGGTTGTGCCGTGCCAGCTCATCGAATACGCCTTCGGAGATCGAGCAGGACTCGTTGAGTTCAACGAGGGCACGGACGGAGTCAAAGTTACGGTCACATTCGACGGGGAGCAAACGCACTCCGAAGAGCAGCAGCGAGCCGGCTGGCAGGCTATCCTGGACAACTTTTCCAGCCACGTGGTCGCAAAGCTGGCGCGGCAATAGCGGCCAGCTCGCAGAGCCTCTTGCCCGTACATGCAACCTGCCCGAGGCCCGCATGCGCGCCGCACTGCAGTCAGTGGCCGTGTTCGACCACCCCGACCGCAGCCAGCGCGGTCGCACCATCACGCATGCACACTACTTTGACCTGGGCGATGCGCCCTTCCCGGTGGTGCAGGCCGATGACGATGCAGCGCTGGTGCAGTGGATCCCCATCGACCAGCTGGCAGGCCTGGAAGAGGAATTCTTCGAAGACCACTTCCACATGCTGGACCACTTTCTGGGGCTGACGAAGCTGGACTGATCCGTTCCACCCGCTTTTTGCATCCAAACGGGTGCAAGCGCTACGGAATCATGTATCTGCCGCTATATTTTGTATAGCATTAGGTACCAGCCCGCTCCAGCATGGCGTGCAGCAGCACGTTGCATCCCGCCTCGATGTGCTCGGGTTTCGCATCCTCGATCTCGTTGTGGCTGATGCCGTCCTTGCAGGGGATGAAGATCATGCCGCTGGGTGCGAGCTTGGCCATGTACACGGCATCGTGCCCCGCGCCGGAGACGGCAGGCATGTGGCTGTAGCCCAGCTTGGCGGCGGCGCGGCCCACGGCCTGCACGCATTCGGGCTGGAAGAGCTGTGCGGGGTAGCTGGACACCATTTCGATGTGGACTTGCACGCCATGCTCCTTGGCCACTTGGTCGGCAAAGGCCTTGACCTCGGCGGCCATGGCGTCCACCAGCGCGTCGGTGCTGTTGCGCAGGTCGATGCTGAATTTGACCCGGCCCGGAATCACGTTGCGGCTGTTGGGGAACACCTGCACCATGCCCACGGTGCCGCGCCCGTGCGGCGGGTGGCGGTGGGCGGCGGCGACTACGTCTTGCATGATGCGTGTGGCGGCCAGCATCGCGTCCTTGCGCAGGGCCATGGGGGTGGGGCCTGCGTGGGCTTCCATGCCGGTGACGGTGCAGTCAAACCAGCGGATGCCCAGCACGCCGCTGACCACGCCGATGGTCTTGTCGTTGTCTTCCAGCACCGGGCCTTGTTCGATGTGGGTTTCGAAGTAGGCGCCAATGGGGTGGTCTCCCGGTTCCTGGTCTCCGATGTAACCGATGCGCTCCAGCTCGCCTTTCACGGTCTTGCCTTCGGTGTCGGTAGCTGCGTAGGCGTGATCCAGCGTGAAGGCTTTGGCGAACACGCCGGAGCCCATCATCACGGGCACGAAACGCGATCCTTCTTCGTTGGTCCAGAAGGCCACTTCGATGGGGGCCTCGGTTTCGATGCCATGGTCGTTGAGCGTGCGCACCACCTCGATGCCGGCGAGCACGCCGTAGTTGCCGTCGAACTTGCCGCCGGTGGGCTGGGTGTCAATGTGGCTGCCGGTCATGATGGGTGGCAGGCTGTTGTTGCGGCCGGGGCGGCGCATGAAGCCGTTGCCGATCTTGTCGATGGTGACGGTCATGCCCGCTTCACGCGCCCAGCGGGTCACCAAGTCACGACCCTGTTTGTCCAGGTCGGTGAGGGTCAAGCGGCACACGCCGCCCTTGGGGGTGGCGCCGATCTGCGCCAGCTCCAT
>NZ_JBQEOV010000022.1:0-93333 GCF_052045435.1 Acidovorax sp. 22279 | reverse complement strand
CGGTGACTTGTTCATGGCTCCATCTTCTCAAGAGTTGGAGCCTCCTCAAATCCCGGGGCGGTTCAGGGTGAGATCAGTCCAGCGCCTGAGAACATCATCAACCGCGACTTCCAGGCCTCAGCCCCCAACGAGAAGTGGCTCACGGACATCACGGAGTTCCAGATCCCCGCGGGCAAGGTGTACCTGTCGCCGATCATCGACTGCTTCGACGGGATGGTGGTGAGCTGGACCATCGGCACGAGTCCGGATGCTGAGCTGGTCAACACCATGCTGGATGCTGCTATCGAGACAGTGGCAGAAACCCCCGATAGGCCCGTGGTCCACTCAGACCGCGGAGGTCACTACCGCTGGCCTGGCTGGCTATCCAGAATGAGCGAGGCCAAGCTCACCCGCTCGATGTCCCGCAAGGCCTGCTCGCCTGACAACGCAGCGTGCGAGGGCTTCTTCGGTCGGTTGAAGAATGAACTGTTCTATCCTCGGGACTGGAAGAGCGTCACCGTTGAGCAGTTCATTGAGGTGCTCGACGACTACATCCGCTGGTACAACGAGAAGCGGATCAAGATCTCCCTTGGCTCTCTCAGCCCCATTGAGTATCGGGTGAGCCTTGGACTTGCGACATAAACCAGTCCAAGTTTTTATCCGCACCCCCCCCACCCTGGTTCGTGAGCTTCACGCTCACATTGTGGATAAGTTCTTGGCTATCTTCTCCTTCTTGGTGGTCTGTGGTGGTTGCTGTGCGGAGCTGTTCTTGAACCTGTAGCTGTCGTTGCCGGTTTCCAGAATATGGCAGTGATGCGTGAGTCGGTCCAGCAGTGCCGTGGTCATCTTGGCATCCCCGAACACACTGGCCCATTCGCTGAAGCTCAGGTTGGTAGTGATCACGACGCTGGTGCGCTCGTACAGCTTGGACAGCAGGTGGAACAGCAAAGCTCCTCCTGACGTACTGAACGGCAGGTAGCCCAGCTCATCCAGGATCACCAGGTCAGCATAGGCCATGCGGTCCAGCAACTGGTATTCCATCTGCTCGTCCGAGAGGTTGTACAGGCGCTTCAAGACGAGAACGCGCACCATCACTTCGGTGGGGTAGGCGGGGCGTCCTGCCTTGCGGCCCTCGCCCCGTGCCAACAGGTCTTCCACCAGTGCAGCGAGTTCAACGAAGTCGATGTGCTGGGCGATGGTCTGCAGTGGATCGCTTGCTTGGTCGAGTTTCTGTTTGCGCGAGGCGTCGGCGAACAGGTCGAACTTTAGGGCGCTACGGGGCGTGATCATGCGGTGGCTCGGGCTGTGGCGGGACTCAAGATTGACTGGGTGGGTTTTGAGAGGTTCCCATCAGCGTCTCAAGGAATCACCTCAGCCTACCCCGAAGAGCAAGTTCAAGCCGCATCCGCATATCACCCTCAGGGGTGATGGCTAATTCGGTAGATGGCGGTGACCGACTCATCGAACTTTTTCCGTCAGCTAACGTCACGCAGATCAATACCCTTGGTTTCTTTCCAAGTCCATACAACTGCGGCGGCGATCAATACAGTAACCGCAACATAAACGTTGAACGCCCATTCAAGCTTCATGCTGCTAAACCAACTACTAAGGTATGGTGCGGTGCCACCGAACAATGCGAGCGAGATCGGCAATGACATTCCCAGAATGCGGGAACGATATCGAGTTGGAATCTGCTCAGCGAGAATCGCAGGCATTGTTCCACCTACGCATCCGGTAAGGGCTAACATTAGGCCCTGAGCGGCGAACAGCGTCCAAGGATCGCTTGTGATCGACCTGATTAGCGGATACGAAAGAACGGCAACAGCGATGAAGTAGAAAATCGCTACTGGCTTGCGCCCGATCCGGTCAGAGACCCAACCCCAAATGGGCGTCGCGATGATGTAGATCACTTGTGCAAAAACGCTGGCAAGGAATGCATGCGCTGGACTCATGCCTCGCTGAGTGATCGCAAAGACGGCTGCATATCCAGTCCACAAGTAGTAGGGCAGTCCGACCCCCGCTTGGTAGAAGAAAATTCCAACTGAGCATTTCAGAATTTTCGCATTGCTCCACTCAGCACCTGACTGAATGTCAGCAACGTGAGACTCGTGTACGTCGCTCTCCATCATGCTACGACGCATGATTAGGACGGCCAATGAAAGCAATGCTCCCAGGAAGAAAGGGAGACGCCATCCCCAGCTATTCATATCCTCGGCCGATATAACTCGGTTGAGAAGCGCGCCGAGTAGAGTCGCCAGAATGCTGCCGATTCCAACACTGAAAAACATACTGCTTGACCAAAAAGCCCTGCGTTCTTTTGGTGCAATTTCAGCAACGTATGCATAAGACGCTGTTGCTTCGCCCCCGTGCGCGAAGCCCTGGACCAAACGTGCAACAAGAATCAAGAAAGATGCCCATCCCCCAATCTGGGCATACGACGGGATGACAGCGATCATCAGGCTTCCTAAACCCATCAGGACCATGCAACTAAGCAGCACTCCCTTTCTTCCGATTCTGTCAGCCAATCGTCCAAAAACTATTCCTCCAAGCGGACGCGAGACAAAACCAACTGCGAATACAGCGAGAGTTCCCAACAATGCAGACGTTGGATCTGCTGGGTTAAAGAGTGCTTTGGCAATATAGGTGGCAAAAACAGCGTAAATGGTCCAGTCGAACCATTCAAGAGCATTACCCAAGCCAGTAGCGATCATGGACTTCTTGCGAAGCAGAGTGCCAAGGGAGCTAGCTCGGTCAGAGTTTTCAGACAAGCCATCATGGCTCGTTTTTGAGTATGTATTAGACGACATTTATATTGTCTTCCTCGATTGATAGTGGGACTTTACCGATTGAGATTATCCGATGCATAACCTTGAAGAAAGGCATTGATCGGAAGTATCAGCTAGAAAACAGATGAGTATCGCAAGATCTTCAGCTCCTGAAATCAACCGCAATCTACTCATGCAGTTGATGTCGATGAAAATCTACTCATCTTATTCAACTGCTCTGTTTATTCGCTGAACGCGCACGCTAATAGACGGTTTCCAGCTTCTCCGTAAACCTGAACATCTCTCGCATTGCGTCCGGACTTTTTCCGATTTCTCTGGTGCGCCGGATCCAATCGTTCATGTCCGTTCCTGGTGCAGTTCTATATAATCTTTGCAAGTTTGATGTTGCACGAGGTGAAACCAGTTCAATGAATTTTTGCCGACGGTCGCGGTCGTAAACGTCCAGTATGTCTGCATTTGTGCCGTCGTGGATAACACGATTAAGAGCTTCCACGAGAGCAAAACTATCAAACATGCCGCCAGTTAACCCTAATCCACCAGTTGGATTGGTGACGTGAGCTGAATCGCCGACAAGGAGGAAGCGGCCTTGTCGCATCCGGTCTGCAACCCTCTGGTGCATTCGATATGGGGAGTATGAAACCACTTCGAAGCCGGCGCCCTGTGGCAGCAAATTCTCTAAATTCTTTTGAATGCGATCTTGCAACCCTTCAATCGGCAGCATCGGATCTTCCATGAACGTAACACGCCATAGATTTTTGCGGTCAATCCTGCATATGACCGAACCGTAAATGTCATCTACCTGCATGGTCGTATTTGCAAACCCGAACTGGTCAAGGTTGACCCGGGTGTTTGTTGCTACATAGCGCTCTGGCCATGTAATTCCAAAGAAGTTAGCACTCATTACGTCTCGACGTACGATACTCCCAGCGCCGTCAGCGCCAATAAGCCAATCACCCTCTAATTGATCTACGAGCCCGCCTGACTCCACTTCGACCAGCACTCCACCAGAATGTTCAGAGGCCTTGACGAAATTTGTAGAATAACGAAATGTCACGTTCGACATGCGTTTCAAATGATCAGTTAAGATCTGTGCTACCTTGTCTTGACCAAGATGCAGCGCATGTGAATACTGAATGTAGTCTTGTAGGCCTCGCAGGGACCAGTGGATCAACTCTTGGGTGTCATAGACTCGCCAAGCAAAGTCGTCTCTTACAAAACCTTGTGCTACACAGTCCTCAAGCACCCCGAGTCGTTCTAGATGCTTCATCACAGGATAGTGGTACACCAAAGCGCGTGGACTTTGGCTAATTTTATCTTCTGACTCGATGATGGTGACGCTTGTGCCAGAACGCGCTAGGCCAAGGGCTGTGATCAAGCCAACAGGACCGCCGCCGACGATTATTACGTGTCTTTTCATGATGGATAAATCCTTCTTACGGTTTAATTTTCTAGATCGATGGAGACTGCAGCGCTGCGTTATCCGTCAGGCCAGTGAAAAAAAGCTCACTAGTAGTGGATGCAGTCTTCTTGACACATATGTGGGAATTACTAACACATGTCAGCATTTCATCTCAGCTCCTAAATCAATCGGTCGACCGACCAATGACGTATTAAAAATGAAATTGACTCTATTGAGTGATGGGGTTTTCCCGAGTTTTAGGTTCCATTATTGAGCGATGCAGTGTGGCATGAATGGACTGAGCACTAATCGTGCCTGCGTGCCAATGACTATTTTCCCACTTGTGGTGCGGAAATGCACCGTTATGGTCACTTTTCCTGCACCTTGAAGCTGGGCAGGTCGTGCGCCCTGGTGCTACTTATGGGCGTACAAGCAAACCTTCGGTGGATCATGCGTTAGGGTTATTCGCCTAAGACAGAGCCACGAGGAAAATAAACCAAGGAGCATTGGTGAGGCCCGCCTGTACTTATGGTCCGTTGGAACCGCTTCAGACCGGCAGCCCATTGATCGCCGAATTTCAGATTCACATAGGGCATCGATCTAGATATCGCTTCTAGTCTCGGTCAGAAAGGCGCTTCGAGATTAACTGGTATACTTGGAAGATGCTGAAGTTATCAAAGTTCTACCAAGAATTCTTTGTGGTGACTACTATCGTAAGCGCAATCCAATGAGAAATTATTATCATGCTCAGACGTGCATATGCAGGCGTAGCCTGCTCACTGATTGATGAACCCATCACAAGCGCGTAACAAATGCCGTCCATTCTGATTTTCTCCTGATATGGGTTGTCTGAATTAGATGTCCCCGCAGCCGAGTACGGCAGATGAGCGGTACCTAAGGCGAGGTTTCTTCCTGAATCCCTAAAGTCTCCGGCTCAACTTCTTATGTGAGGTAATTTTCAGAGTCATAGTATTTATGAAATTCTATTTCGTTGACACTGCCTTCAGTTCGTACCGGTTACATGAATATGCTGGTTCACATGCGCGATAAGCAATGCTGCAATCTCATCGCTGTTTGTCTCCGACATGAGCATGTGTCCATTGCCGAAAATTCCGTGTTCTTCCAGAAGAAGGTGTGTCACGTTGTAGCCTAGCGATCTTAGATACGCAACAGAAGTGGCGTTCGACCTGCGCATCCAGGTCGCTTCGCCAGTCACGAAAGTAATAGGACGACGATACGGATCGCTAGCACCAGCGAAATCCGCTGCGCATAGCCCATTAGTGAACGTACCCTGCGCGTGCACAAGCCCAGGTTCTCCTTGGGGCTCGACGGCAATAATCGCCACTACCTGGGGGCCGCCTACAGCTGCCATTGCCCAGCCGCAAGGCCCACCTGCGGAATGCGTGAGCAACACGGTCTTGGAGGTGAGGGAAAACAGTTCGGGCGCGATGGCTTCGCAATGGCGCTGTGCTGCCGCGAGCGTTGTGGCCATCATCCCTTGACTAGCCATGAACCGATCCCCTGCTCGAGTGGCGTGGTTGGGCCATCGCGAGTGCTTCGCCGCCTCCGGCCAAAGCGCATGTTTGGCAGGCTCAACGAAGCGCGGGTGCAGTGTCTCGTAGTCAGGCAGAGGCAAAGCCGGGCCAAGTACGGCGTCGTTCCATTGGCTACGGCCGTGGCCGGGCCTATCCAGAATGAATACTGGAAAGCCCGCTTGCAAGAATGCGTGCGCCCAACCGGGCCTCCCGTCGGGCGTTCTCAAAAACTCCGAGCCTTGCCCCCCGCCTCCGTGAACGAAAGTTACCGAGACATCCTTTGCATTTACTGGCTTGAACCATTCCACATAGGCCGTCACGCCTGGAAAAGTCCTTCCTCGGTGTTGCTCAGTTTGCGTGGTCAGAAATCGGCCACCAAAATCGGCCAGCTTGTAAATTGACATAGCGCCGTCAAAACGCCATCAGGATCTTTTCGATGTGAACGACCAATGCCCGACGGCTGTCATTGATCCTGTCTTCAGCCTCGATGAGGGTCACGCATGTCCCTTCACGCGCCAAACACGGGGCGGTCAGCAGCTCGGCGTGGCCGCCGCCGGCAACGATAACGTATTGGGTCATGTTTTCTCTTCCTAAGCGTTGTTCGAAAGGGTGTCCACGGCGTCCATTGCCGAATCCATGGGCATGACAGCTGCGTACTTCTGCGACATATCGAACAGGTTGGCCTCATGCGGGCCCAGGGCGCGGTCGCCGCAGCAGTCGGAGACGACGAGCGGTCGAAAGCCCGACTGCATGGCGTCGACCACGCTCGCGCGCACGCAGCCGCTGGTCACGCAGCCGGCGACCAGCAAAGTCTTCACGCCACGCTGGGCCAACCACGGTGCGAGCATGGTCCCGAAGAAGGCCGACGGCGTGCTCTTGCGCACTACGTACTCACCAACGGCGGGGGCAAGCGCCGACACGATGGCACTGTCGTGGCTGCCTTCCTTGAGCGCGAGCATGCCGGGCACCTTGAGGCAGAAGATATTGCTGTCCGCATCGTCGTCCGAGAACACGATGCGGCTGTGCGCCACGGGCCATCCCCGAGCGCGAGCTTGTGCCAGCAGCTGGCGAGTCTGCGCGATCGCCTGCGGGATGTTTCCGCCGCCGAACACCGCTGGGTCGGCAAAGCCGTTGACGAAGTCGATGATGAGAAGTCCGAACGGCGCCTTGAGCGGCAGCGGCGTGCCAAAGCCCTGCCGCGCGTAGGCAGAAATGTCGCTCTGAGTGCCAACCGGTGGAACTACTTGACTGTTGTCGTTCACACGAGCTCCTTTCGGCGTGCACCGCGCGCCAGTCCCTGCTCGTCCTGTACCACGCCACGGACGACCACGGGGTGGCCGTCGAGCGCGACTGTGCAGTTGCGCATGGGAATGTCGATGTGGCAGGCCGTGGTGCGGCTACCGCCGGCCTCGTTGTTTGGCCCCATCGACCAGAGGAAGTTGCCCTCGAAGGCCCGAGCATCCATGCCGATGTGGCTCTCCTTGTTGTAGTGTGCGAGCATGGACCACTGGGCACGCGGCTGCAAGCCCCAGCCGATGTGTGAGACTGCGTAGGCTTCGGGGTCCTCGTAGGACGCCATGTACTCCCTAAGGATGTCCGCTTGCAGTCCGCCGCGGATGCGGGTAACGTAGCCTCGTTCTACGGTAAGTTCGATGGGATCGGTTACGTAGTCCTTCAAGGGCAGCAGGATGTCGCCGCGGTCCAGCACGACAAGTCCGTTGCTCTCTCCTTCATCCGGCCAGGTCAACACGAAGCCGCTGGGCCAGTGGTCCCAGCGGCCGGGCTGGTCGACAAAGCCGTATTCGCAGATCGCCGGGAAGCTGCCGATGTGGCAGCGAAGATCGGTACCGGCCGCCGAGGTGATGTGCACTTGTCGAGACGCCTCGATCAGCTTGGAGGCTGCCTGTACCCGTGCGCGATCCGCCTCAGTCGGGACAAGGCGACACAGTACCTCAGGGGGTTCAATGGCCAGCAGAATCTTGGTGCCCGACTGCAAGATCTCGTGCTGCTCAGGTGAGAACAGCAAGGTCATCAAGTCCAGCACGAGGTCGCTGGCTTTGAGCGCAGCAATCGCGGCCGGGTTGCCCGTGAGCGGCGTGGTCCCTAGATAAGCCAGCGAATCGCGACTGAGCGACTTTTCAGCGTTGACTGGCGGCAGGTCGAGGTGATTGACCCGGGCGCCCATGTCACTGGCTGCGGCAATCGCGCAGCGAACTGTCTGGCGGTGTGAATCCGCACCCGTTAGCACGGTTACGGTCTGACCGCATTCCAACCGAGACAGCGAAAGCACCTGCTTCCAGGCGCGGATCAGATCGACATCGGTCACCGACATAGGATGCTCCGCAAGGCCGTCACATTTAAAGAGATAAGGAGGTGCACAAGCATGCGTGGTAACTCTCAATCAACACGGTTGCCAAGGAAATCGCCCAGAGCGGCATAGAAGCCCTGCTCGTTGTCCCACGGAATCATGTGCCCAGCGCCGGGCACGCGCACATGCTGGGTCAGTGGGGCAAGACCCTGCCATTCGGCTACGTCCTCATCGCGCACGACATCGCCGCGCTCGGCCGTCAGTAGCAGCATTGGCTGAGCGATATGCCGCAGGTCCGCATGGATGTCATCGCGCCCGAAGTCCTCGAAGCTCTGGACGATGGCCGGCTCGTAGCAGGTGTGTAACCATTCGGCGCGCAACTGGCGCTGCTCCGTTGTCCAAGTGGGACAAAAGGCGCGCATGTCCTCGGCCGTCATACCGCGCGAGGCCTGGCGGATCGAGTCCACGTACCACGACAGGGCGGCCGGATAGGCGCGACGACCGGGGCCAGAGACCGGTGGATCGACGAGCACCAAGTGCGTCAATCCGCAAGGTTTTCTGCGCGCAGCGCGCACTGCAATGCGTCCGCCCATCGAGTGCCCGAGCAGCGCAAAGCGCTGCAGACCTAGGGCTTCGGCGAAAGCGAGCACGTCAGCAGCCTGCGAATCCAGGCCGTAATCCAAGACCGGCTCCGAGGAGGAAAGACCGCGTCCGCGCACGTCCAGCACATAGGTGTCGAACTGGCGTCCCAGACGCTCAGCGACAAAACCCCAGGTGATAGCAGGGCTGGTGATCCCCGGAATCAAGAGGATGGCGCTTCGTGCGGCGCGCTCTCCTTCTTGCCCGCCATAGCGCAGGTAGTGCTGGCGAATGCCGTTGCCGTGGATGTGGCCGCCGTACTGATAGGTGCTGGCAGAGTGGGTCACGCCAGCGCCTTGTTGTAGGGATAGGCACCCGAAAGCAGCGCGCCGGCACCAGGGACGACCGGATCCAAGCCCAGCTCCTTAAGTAGCGCGTAGGTGGTCGCGATAGATGCCGTGAGGACTGGCTTGCCGGTTTCGGCCTCTACCTGGGCTACGGCCGGCAGTGATGGCATCTGCACACAAGCAGAAAGTACGATCACGTCAGCATCCTTGTAGTCCATGCCGGCCACGATGGCCGGCAGTTTTGCCGGATCGTGGCGACCCACGTCGAGGTTGTCGGGAATCTCCAGCGCACGCCAGTCGACGATCTCGAAACCTTCGGCCGTGATGTAGTCCATGACCAGTTGCGTCAAAGGAATCATGTACGGTGCCACGAGGGCAATCTTTCTAGCCCCCATGACCTTGAGCGCATCAATAAGCGCGCCAGCACTTGTAATCACTGGCGCAGTGCCGCCATTGCCCGCCGTGCGATCAGTCAACCGCTTCTGCGAAACACGGTGGTATCCCTCGCCCATGGCCATGATCGCCACCAGGCAGGCATAGCCCAGCACATCCACGCGAGCGTCGCTGAGCTCGAGCGCACAGCGATCACTTTCGGCATCCATCGCCGCCAGTTCGTCCTTCTGTACCTTCTTCATCCGCATGCGGCTGGAGTGAAACGTGAACCGAGTGCCGGGGCGAACACTTGAGTGCGCCTGGAGCATGGCGGGGACTTCGGCCTCCATGGTCGTGTTGGAACTCGGCACAATCTGGCCAATGCGATACGTCTTCGTCATAGAACTCTCCGGTGATGTAGACCCTACACTGCATAGACGAAAATCTATTTAATCGGTCGACCGGCCAATATTATTCAAAAATTGAAAGATTGGCAAGAGCATCAGGGTTCGCACTAGGACAGGCGCTTCTGTAAAGACGCCCTCCGCTTGAGTCCAAACGCAGGTGCCTACCACGCCCTGGGCGTAGATGCCGCCTGGAAGCCGGTTGCCAGAAAGTTGGTCATGCGCGCTATGAGTTCGTCGGGATCGCCCGTCCTGAATCGCCCATCGGACAGATCCTCGAGCCGGTCCACATCCGCCAGCATATACATGTAGGTGCCAACAAGAAACACCATCCGCCAGCTGATATCGGCTGCATCCACCTGCGGCAGCAGGCCCTCGAGCACACCAATGTAGCGCTTGGTGCATTGGTCGTAAACGTCGCGTCGAAGCTTGAAGGCCAGCTCCTCCGGCTCGTTGTGTAACCGCGACTGTATCCGCACGAACGCCAAACCGCCCGCACCGCTGCGCTTGAGGTCGAACTGCGGTGAAAGATAAGCGCGGATGATCTCTGGCACCGTAGGCTTGCCGCCCGTTTTCTCCAGAAGCTCATCGAGATATCGGCTGCGCAGTTCCGACAAATACATCGCGCGGCGCTTGAACACCTCCTCGAACAGCGCGCGCTTAGTCTGAAAGTAGTACGAGATCATCGATTGACGGATGTCTGCCAGCTGAGCGATCTCACGCGTCGCCGTCAGTACATAGCCCTTCTCTGCGAACAACTGCTCAGCCACATCCAGAATCAGGTTGCGGGTATCACGATCCACTGCAGGCCGGCCGGCCCTCCGCTTTACGCCGCCGCCTGGCGAACCCACCGCTTTGAGTTGCGCGCGGTCTTTGCCCACATCAGCGCTTTTTTCTGGTGCCTCAGCCGATAGATTGCGTCCACGCGCGGCCGTTGTCTTGATTTCCTGCATCTAAATTGGTCTCTCTCATCGAGGCACGGTCGAACCTACGGGTCAGTCGGCTATCAGCGTCAGAAGCGCAGCCATGAAGATCTCTCCTGCCACATGCGCGTAAACCTAAGGCTTGCGCATCCGCCGAACACCGGGTGCAGCATGACCAACACGCACTTACTTTGACCGAAGCGCACGCGCGACCCCTCGCCTGCTAAAGCGATGAGCTTACCCCAACTGCCTGATAGTGGGCTTGACTCGCATGCCCAGCTTGATGAAGAGCTCAACTGCTCGGATTCTGTCTTCGTAGGAATACATGAACTACCTTCTAGTAGTCCAAGTTTTCGTCCGCACCCCCTCGCGGGTCAGGATTCCATGGAACTCAACACACATGGGTTAGCCCCTCATTTCAGAACGGGCGCCTTCGGCGGCGTTCGCACTTCCGCAGCTTGCCGGCGGGAGCCTCGTATGACCTGAAGGCTCACTTCGAAACCGAGGAGCGCGACCGATCACATGCAGTCGGCGAAAGTGCCGAACACTTGCGAGCGAAGCAATTAATCGCCGAAGAGCTCAAGCGTCGCCTGGCCGCCGGCTTGACCCTTCCTTGGTCGTTCAACGATCCCGATGCCACCGACTACCACCTCGAAGGGAATCTCCTCCTCGGTGCCGACCGGATTGCCATGGAGCACACGCTCCGGACTCCGTTCGGCAGCACCTTCCGTTTGGACGTCGCTGTTCTCGGGCCACCAATTCGCAAGAAGCCGATGGTCCTCGGCGGCATCGAGATCGAATTGGGCCACGCCTTCGACGGACGTAAGGCCTTGATCGGTAAGTCCTTGGGTTTTCCGCTGATCTCTGTCGACATTGCACAAATGAAACTCGGAGACATCACTGCGGAATGGGCGCGCGACGTCCTCAGCGCAACGACACGCAGTGATGAACAGGGCCGCAGGCAGACCTACTACTATCTTCACGACCTCCTCTATCCGGAGTTCACTCAGCTGCCGGCTTTTCTGGACAGCGAGCAGCGTCATCAATACCTGATCTTCGCTGACGACGGGACGCTCTCCAAGCTTGTGCGATGGTTTGAAGCCCTCAGCGCCAACCTCGGGTATCGCAACGGCGTGATTGCCATCGCTACCGTGAATTCACGTAGTGAACAGTCGCGCAAGATGCTCCAGTACGCTGGCGACATCGTGGGTCCGGGCTGGCAGCAGTTCAACAACCGGCAGTGCTTACGCATCACTGTCCCACGGCCCAGAGGCCCGGCAGACGTCCAAGCGCATCGTTTGCACATGACGATGGCATATATCCTTCTCGATCATGCAGATGCCTTGGTCGGCTACAAGTACTGCAAGGGCATCCAGAACGATCACGCTGAGGAAAACCTCTGGGTGGCTCGCCGCTGGGATGGGCAACAGGGGGTTGCAACGACGCATCGGGTGTTGCCCAAACGATTGGCCGAGCCGGTGAATCGCCTTGTTCAGTTCGTTCGCGAACTGCAAGGCAACCCCGAGCGCGATTCGGAGCAGACGAACTAGGGCTACTCTTGCGTTGCCCTCGGCCGAACTTGTTGATCTCGCCGAGCGGAGCCGCCCCCGGGCGCTTTCAGGGCCTTGAAACCCCTGTCCTTTGCCACGAACGCCTCGAGCATGTGCGGAACTAACGTCACTGCATCGACCGCCTCACCGTAGGTCTGCGCGTGCAAAGCTGCATAGCGATCCAGATCGGCCTTGAGACTGACCGGACAGACAAAGGTCAGCTTGATGCTCTCGATCTTGGGCAGCGGCCCAAGCCGTAGCTTGCGCGTCGTGCTCATTGCGAACTCCCTCGTATGAAGAACAACGGCTGGTACGGCCGCAGCACAAGATCCTTGCTCACCATCACCCGCACGGGAAAGCCCGGCCGGATCTTCAGCGTCGGCTGCACGCTCATGTTGCGCTTGGTGATCTCCTGCCCGACCTGGTTCACCGCATCCTGCGCCCCCTCACGCGTCGCGATCACGATGCGGTTGCCGTCCGTGCGGCTCTCGGGCCCCGCCAGCTCGGCGCCCACGCCCAACAGCGTCGACAGCGCCGCGCCGGCCAGGATGCGGTCCCAATGCCAATCGACGCCATCCTCCAGTCCCGCATAGCCAGCCGGGTCGATCCCGGGCAGCCGGTCCAGCGCCACCGATGAGGTGTCCGGCAGGATCAGCCGCGTCCATACCAGCAGCACCCGCCGCTGCCCGAACGCCACCTGACTGTCGTAGCGCCCAATCAGCCGCGAGCCCTGTGGGATCAGCAGGTGCTTGCCCGTGGCCGTGTCGTAGACCGCCTCCGTGACGTTGGCGATGACCTGCCCCGGCAGGTCCGAGTTGATCCCCGTCACCAGTGCCGCCGGAATGATCGTGCCGGCCATCACCTGGTACGGCGAAGCAGGCAACTGCAAGCCGTCCGGATTGCGCGTCGCGCCATCACCCGCCTTCGCCAGAAACGCTTCTTTCGCATCCTGCCGGTTTTGCACCGCTGTGGGATCGGTCGGAGCCGATTGCGGTGATGCCACGGCCATCGGGTTGAAGGCCTGGTTCCCCGAAGCCAGCGCCGGCGCATCAACCGATGCCTTTGCTGCCACCCCCGGTTTACCCCCACCGCTGTTGCCGCTGCTCCTGAAGAACACCGACGACCGGGCCGCCTCTTCGGCCGCCAGCCGCTCGGCCTGCTCCGGATCAATGCCGCCACCCGGTGGGCGCATCTCCATCGGCTGCTGCGACTTCACGATGGCCGGCCCCAGGTCCCCGGGCAGCGGCTCGCCCAGCACCGGCGGGGCCGCCTTCGGCGCCGAGGCAAGCCCCGCATAGTCCTTCGGCAGCCGTTCCAGATCCTCGGCGCGCGCGATGCGGTCCACATTGAAAAGCTCCGTGCCCGCCCCCCGGTCCCGCCGGGCCGGACTCAACGACCACAGCGTGGCGCCCAGCACCGCGGCGCTGAGCCCGCCCACCAGCACCGCCAGCATGCGGCGATTGAGCCGCGTCACCGGCCGTGGCGAGGCGCGCAGCGCCATGGCCTCCGGATCGGCCTTCGGTGCAGGCGGGGAAGCACCTTCCGGCATGTCGGTCGTGCCCATGCTCAGTTCCTCCGTGCGGCGCTCACACCGTCCGTGCGTTCAATACGCACCACCTGCGCCTTGTCCCCACCCAGCCGCAGTTCGGCCGCACCAAAGAGGCGATCCACCACGTAGTACGGCGCACGGAACCGGTAGTTCACGAGCTGCCCATCGCCCTGCGGGCCGATCACGAACAGCGGCGGCAGCTCGCCCTGCCCGATGCCGCCCGGGAACTGGATGTAGACCCTCTCGCCATCGTCGAAGGCGCGCAGCGGCTTCCAAGGCGGGGCATCGCCACTGACCGCATAGCGGAAGCGGATCTGCTCCAGCGCCATGCCCGTTTCCACCGGCGCGCTGGTCTGCGCTTCGCGAGCCTGCTTCTGCAGCGCCAGCATCCGGTCCTTCGGATAGTCCCAGGACACCGAAGCCATCCAGGCCTGCGGCGTCGAGGACAGTTCCAGCAGATAGGTCCGGCGGTTGGTCGTGACAACGAGATTGGTCTTCAGGCCCACCCGCGTGGGTTTCACGAGGACATTCACGCGCAGGTCCGCACCCGAGCCGCTGGCCGTGTCGCCCACGATCCAGCGCACCGTGTCCCCGGCCGAGACGGTGACCAACTCCTCGCCCGGCTGCAGCGCGACGACTGTGACGCGGCCTGGGCTCGTATAGACCTGGTACAGCGCACCGTCGGCATAGGGCCAGACCTGGATCGCATTGACATAGCCCTCACGCGTCGGCGCGATGCGGGCCTCTTCGTTGGCGCGCGACACGCGCACCTTCTCATCGACTGGTTCAGGCACGGGCTTCTCATTGATCTCCCGCCCCAATGGCTTCAATTGCCCCGGCAAGGCCAGCGGCTGTGGCACAGCGACAGCCTCCACGGGCTTCGGCGCTTCGGGCAGCAACTGCGCCGCCGCCCTCTCCTGCTGCGGTTCGTCGAGCGAAATCACCGGCGGCGGCTTCCCCTGCGAGGCGCAACCCGCAAACAGAATGGCCAACACGATCAATGGCAATACGTAAACACGGCTTTGTGCATTCATGGTTTCTTCACTCCTTCGGAGGTTTCGAGTTCGCGGGTCCACGACAGCCCGTTGACGTAGATGCCCAGGGGGTTCTTGCGCAGCCGCTCCTCAGTGCGCGGGGCCTGCAGCACGACGGAGAGCACGGCCGTCCAGCGATCCAGCCCTGCCGCCTCGCCATTCACGTAGCGCCGTTCGGTCCATCGCACCTGGAACGAGGCATCGCTGGCCCGCACGACGCTGTTGACCTGCACAGCCACCGACTGCTGCCCGATGCGCGAGAACGGATCGTTCGTGCGCGCGTAGTCGTTCAGGACCGCCGCGCCCTTGTCGGTGGTGTAGTCATAGGCTTCGAGCCAGTTCTGCCGCACCACGATGGGGTCGATCGACAGAGATCGCACGTCGGTGACGAAGCGCGCCAGATGGAAGGCGATCTGTGCATCGGCCGGCTTGTACGGCGTGGCCGCTTCGCCCACGGCGCGCACCTGCCCGGCCTGGTCCACCTCGATGACGTAGGGCGTCACGATGGACCGCGCCGAGCGCCAGACCAGGCCACCGGCCATCAGCAACGCCAGCGACAGAGAGCCGAAGGCCATCAGCCGCCAGTTTTTCGCCTGTACGCGCGCGCTGCCGATGCGCTGGTCCCAGACCTGCCCGGCGGCCTGGTAGGGGGTGATGGGCTCGGGCGTCTCCGAGTACCGCACCCGGGGTCGTTTGAATCGCATGGATGTTCTCCTCAAGAATTCGAGTCGTCGCGCAAGCTGGGGCTGGCGCCGCTGCCCCCGTGGTCACCGGACCGAAGCGCGTGCGCCGCGGTGGTGGCCGCTTGCGTGGCCTGCTGCCTGCGCCGCATGCGCTGGGCCCAGGCGGGTTCGGACGCGGGCACGGTTGAAGCGGCGGCATCCAACGTGGAGTCACCAGTGGAAGCCCCAGGTGCCGCCGCCCCGCCGACGAAGTTCGCCACGCGGTCCTTGACAGCCTTGGCGCCGGAGGCAACGCGCTGGCCCACGGCGTGGGCACCGGTCTTCGCGACATTGCCCAGACCGGCACCGGCCGCACGCGCTCCACTGCTTCCCGATGCTGCAGCGCCCGCCTGGTAAGCCGACTTCGCGCCGCTGGCCAGGGCACTGGCCGACCGTGCAGCGGAAGCGCCGCCACCGATGGCCGCCTTCGCCGCGCTAGGCGCCATGCGCGCACCGGCGGCCACCGCCGACCCCGCGCCCGCCACGGCGGCGCCACCGGCCACGGCCAGGCCGGTGGCACCGATGGCCGTGCCCACAGCAGCCCCGGCGCCGAGCTGCGGCGCCCCCGACACCAGCCCCGTTACGATACCTGGCCCGAAGATGCCCAGCCCCAACATCGCCAGCGCCGCCAGCATGATGACAAGCGCATGATCAACAGAGGGCTCGGCACCGGCCGGCGTCTGAAATTCGGAGAACAAGCCCGAGCCGATGCCCACGATCACGGCCAGCACCAGTACCTTGATGCCCGAAGAGATGACGTTGCCCAGCACCTTCTCGGCCAGGAAAGCCGTCTTGTTCCACAGCGCGAACGGCACCAGCACGAAGCCCGCGAGCGTGGTCAGCTTGAATTCGATCAGGGTGACGAAGAGCTGCACCGCCAGCACGAAGAAGCTCACGATCAACACCAGCCACGCCAGGAACAGCACGCTGATCACGTCGAAGTTCGCGAACACCTCCGGGAAACCCGTCAGCTCGCCGATCTGGACCATGATCGGCCGACCCGCGTCGATGCCGACCTTGGCGAGCTGCCCCGGCCGAAGGAACTGCGCCTGGCTCATGCCGGAACCGGAGGCGGTCAGGCCCAGCCCGGCAAAGGACTGGAACACGATCCCGGCCAGGCGGTTGAAGTTGCCGATGATGAAAGCAAACGCCCCCACATAGAGCACCTTCTTGATCAGCCGGGCGATCACGTCATCGCCCTGCCCCGAGGCATGGCCCATGGCCCAGAACAGCCCGGCCAGCGTCACGTCGATGACGATCAGCGAGGCGCTCAGGAACCGCACCTCGCCACCGAGCAGGCCAAAGCCCGAATCGATGTAGCGCGAGAACACATCGAGGAAGCGGTCGATGACCGCTACATCGTCCATGGCGGTCAGTCCTTGGCAGCGTCGCCAGGCGGCGAGCTCGCCGGTGCCGATGCCTCAGGTGCCGGGAACGCGGCGGGCGGAACCGCCGACGGCGTGTACGGCGTCCCACCACCCATGAAGCGCCGGCGCGTGGCTTCGGCCACTGCGTTGCACTGCGCATTGCCAACCTTCGCATGGTCCGCCTTGCACTGCGCGCGCAGCTCCTTCAGCCGCTCGGGATTGGCGACCAGCGATTCGACGGATTCGATTGGGGCGGGCTTGCCGCAGGCGGACACCAGCAACGCGACAGCAAAGGTCAGGAGGTACTTCATGGCCACTCCCTCACTGGCCGTAGAAGTTCACCGTGGTGGCGGTGTACGGTGTCCCGCTGCCCTGGAAGCGCCGGCGCACTTCGCGCGCACGCTCCTGCACCGCCACCTGTCGCGCCTGCTCCAGCGCGGTGGCCCGGTCCTGGGTGATTTGCAGCTGCTGTGCCTGCATGGCCTGGCGCGACTGCAGCGCCAGCAGTTGGTTGGTGGCCTGCATGGCCTGCAGCGCACCCGCGGCCGACTGGCTGCGATTCACCAGATCCGTCAGCGTCCGCTCGTCGGCCGCGAAGTTCTGCACCGCCTGCGACTGCACCTGGGTCGCTGTGCGCAATGCCTCGAGCGACTGCTTCCAGCGCGCCCGGGCGTCGGTGGCCATCTGGGTGCCCGAGATCGCGGCGGTGTAGGACTCGGGATAGAGGCGCTTGAACTCACCCTCCATCCGTTGCACGTTGAAGGCCAGCCCCTGCGCCTGCTGGATCAACTGGTTCGTCGCCGACAGCGCCGCCTTCAGTTCCGACAGTGCGCTGAAGTCCAGACTGGTCAGGTTCCTTGCCTGGTTCTGCAGCATCTGTGCCTCGTTCTGCAGTTGCTCGACCTGGTTGTTGATCTGCTCCAGCGCGCGGGCCGCCGTCAGCATGTTCTGGATAAAGTTGGACGCATCGAACACGGTGTCGCCGACGCCGAACAGGGCATGCGCTGGCGGGGCAATGCCAAAGGCCAGGGCACTGACGGCGACCAGTGCCGCAACGCGGGGTTTGAACGAAGACATGGATTTCATGGATTTCTCCTTCGGGTGGATGGGAATCAAGGGAACGAGGGAAACGAGGGGATGAGGTCGGCAGCCCAGTCGATGCCGCCGTGGCGCAGCCAGGCGGCCGCGAAGTCGGCCGGCGAGACGGAGGCCGAGACCGCATCGATGTCGCGCTGGTGCTCCGGCGACGAGGCACCGGCGAATGCCAGCGCGACAGGCCCGAGCCCGAGGTCGAAGACCCGGTTGCCCAGCCGCGACTGGTAGTAGTAGTCCCGCTTGGGCTGCGCCGTGGCGACAATCTCGATCTGCCGCCCGTTCAGCCCGAAGCCTTCGTAGATCACGCGGATCTGCGGCTCGGTCGCCTGCGGGTTCGGCAGGAAGATGCGGCTTGCGCAGCTCTCCACGATGGCCGGGGCAATGCTTGAATCCTGGATGTCGGCCAGCGACTGTGTCGCGAAGATCACCGAGACGTTCTTCTTGCGCAGCGTCTTGAGCCACTGGCGGATGCGCGTGGCGAACACCGGGTCGTCCAGGAACAACCAAGCCTCGTCGAGGATCAGGAGCGTGGGCGCACCGTCGAAGCGTTCATCGAAGCGGGCGAACAGATAGGACAGCACGGCCATGGTTGCGGCCTTGCTGTGCATCAGCTCCTCCATCTCGAAGCACTGGACGGACGAAGACCCCAGGCGGTCCGCATCCGCGTCGAGCAGCTTGCCGTGCGCGCCGCCCAACACATAGGGCTGCAGCGCCTGGCGCAGCGCGTTCGACTGCAGCAGCACGGACAGCCCGGTCAGGGTCCGTTGTTCGACGGGCGCGCTGGCCAAGCTGTTGAGCGCGGACCACACCGCATCCTTCTCGGCCGGACCCACGGCCACACCTTCCTGCAGCAGCCGGCCTTCGACCCACTCCGAAGCCCAGGCCCGGTAGCCGTCCTGGTCGATGCGCGCCAGCGGCTGGAAGGCTATCGCGCCATCCAGGCCCAGGTCATAGTGCTCGCCGCCCAGCCCGAGGATGGTGGCGCGCATCGAACGCCCCATGTCGAAGGCCAGGATGCGCGAGCCGGCATAACGCCGGAACTGCAACGCCAGGGTGGCCAGCAGCACCGACTTGCCCATGCCCGTGGGACCGACCACCAGCGTGTGGCCCACATCGCCGATGTGCGTGACCAGCCGGAACGGCGTGGCGCCATCGGTGCGCGTGACGATCAGCGGTGGACCGTCGAGGTGCCGGTTGCGCTCCTGCCCGGCCCAGACGGCCGACACCGGCATCATGTGCGCCAGGTTCAGGGTCGAGACGATGGGCTGGCGCACGTTGGCATAGGCGTGACCCGGAATCGACGACAGCCAGGCATCGACGGCGTTCAGGGTCTCCGGAATCGTCACGAAGCCGCGGCCCTGGATCGTCCGCTCCACCGCACGCAGCTTCTCGTCGGCCGCCGTCGCATCGGCATCGAGCACGGTCACTGTCGCCGTGACATAGCCGAAGGCCACCTGGTCGCTGCCCAGGTCCTGCAGGGCGGCGTCGGCATCGGCCGCTTTGTTCGACGCGTCCGAATCGACCAGTGGGCTCTCCTGCTGGAAGATCGTCTCCCGCAGCAGTGCCACGATGTTCTTGCGCTTGGCGAACCACTGGCGGCGCAGGCGCGTGAGCTCCTTCTCCGCTTCCGCCTTGTCCAGGCACAGGAAGCGCGTGCTCCAGCGGTAGGCAAAGCCCAGGCGGTTCAGGTCATCGAGCACGCCCGGCCAGGTCGATGTCGGAAATCCCCGCACCGACAGCACGCGCAGATGCCGGTTTCCAAGCATCGGCGCCAGCCCGCCCGTCAGCGGCTCATCGGCCAGCAACGCATCGAGATGCATCGGCACCTCGGGCACCGCGACCGGATGCCGGCGCGTGGACACGCAGTCGTGCAGGTAGGTCAGCGTCCGCGCATCGTCGAGCCAGCCGATCTCCGGCATCACGCCGTCGAGCAGGTCCAGGAAGCGCACCGACTCGGACACGAAGGCATCGAGCCTCTCGCGCCAGTCCACGCCTTCGGTCTTGCCGTTCTCGTAGAGCAGCTTCGCGGCGCGTGCTTGGCCCTCCTCCGGCGGCAGGTAGACCAGCGTAAGGTGGTAGCGGCTCTCGAAATGACTCGCGTCCTCTTCGAAGGCCGCGCAGCGTTCCTCATCGACCAGCCACGACAGCGGTTCGGGAAACAACGACAAGGGATAGTCGGCGGCCTCGCGGCGCTCGGCTTCGACGAATAGCGCCCAGCCTGACCCCAGGCGGCGCAGCGCATTGTTCAGCCGCGCCGAGGTGGCGATCAGCTCACTCTGCGTCGCACTGTCCAGGTCCGGACCGCGAAAGCGCGCCGTGCGCTGGAACGCACCGTCCTTGTTGAGCACGACACCGGGTGCGACCACCCCGGCCCAGGGCAGCCAGTCGGACAGCAGCGCGGGCCGCTTGCGGTATTCGGCAAGGTTCAGCATGGGGTGTTCTCCATCGCGGGCCTCACGCGTCCAGCAGCACGCGGTGCTTGATGTGCCGCGCGAACACCGCCATGAACTGCGCGTCCATGCGCGCACCCCAGACCGCCAGCGAGTGCCCGGCGATCCAGAGCACGAGGCCTGGAATCCAGAGCTGCAGCCCCAGGCCCACGGCGGCCGCCAGCGTGCCGTTGGCGATCGCCACGGTGCGCGGCGCGCCGCCCATCAGGATGGGCTCGGTCAGGGACCGATGCAGCGGCACCTCGAAGCCGCTCACAGTCCCGGAGATGGAACCGGTGACAGGACCGCCGCTCATGCCAGCACCGCCCCACCGGTGAACGAAAAGAACGACAGGAAGAAGCTCGACGCCGCGAACGCGATGGACAGGCCGAAGACGATCTGCACCAGCTTGCGGAAACCGCCCGAGGTATCGCCGAAGGCCAGCGTCAGCCCCGTGGCGATGATGATGATCACCGCCACGATGCGCGCCACCGGCCCCTGGATCGATTCGAGGATGGATTGCAGTGGCGCCTCCCACGGCATGTTGGAGCCGGCGGCTTGTGCGGGCATGGCCAGCAGCAGCACCGCCGTGGCAACGCTGTACAGAATCGGTTTTACGGAAAGACGTGGATGCGTCACGACGGTTCTCCAGGAGTTGAGGAAGGTGAAAGCGAAGAAGAAATCGAAGGAAAAGCAGGCCCCAGCGAGCCATCAAGCTGGTAGCCCTGGCTGTCGTGCCCGATGACGCGGGCGATCTCGCGCACGCGGCGCGCGCGGCCTCGTCCGGCGATGAAGACGATGACGCTCACTGCCTCGGCGATCAGCGCGCGCGGTACGGTGACGGAGACCTCCTGCACCAGTTGCTCGAGCCGCGTGAGTGCGCCCAGTGCAGAGCCCGCATGCACGGTGGCGATGCCGCCCGGATGCCCGGTCCCCCAGGCCTTCAGCAGGTCCAGCGCCTCGGCGCCGCGCACCTCGCCGACAACGATGCGATCCGGGCGCAGGCGCAGGGTGGCGCGTACCAGGTCGGCCATGGTGGTCACGCCGGGTTCGCTGCGCATGCCCACGTGGTCATCCGAGCGGCACTGCAGTTCCACCGTGTCTTCGAGGATCAGCACCCGGTCCCGGGTCTGCGCGATCTCGTCGAGCAGCGCATTGGCGAGCGTCGTCTTGCCTGTGCTGGTGCCGCCGGCCACCACGATGTTCAGGCGCTCGCGCACGGCGGCACGCAGGAAGGACGCCTGGGCCTCGGTCATCACGCCATCGGCCACATAGTCCGCCAGGGTCAGGATGCGCAGCGCCCGCTTGCGAATCGCGAACGATGGCGCGCGCACCACAGGCGGCAGCACGCCCAGGAAGCGCTCGCCCGTCTCGGGCAGCTCGGCCGAGAGAATGGGCAGGCCCGCATGTACCTCGGCGCGCACGTGGGCTGCCATCAGGCGGATGATGCGTTCGGCCACTGGTGCCGGCAATGCGGTGCCCGTGGGTTCACGGCCCGTTCCCAATCGGTCCACCCACAGTGAACCGTCCGGGTTCAGCATGACTTCGACAACCTCGGGGTCTTCGAGCGCGGCCGTGATCTCGGGCCCCAGGGCGGTGCGCAGCATGCGTATGCGCCGCGCCAGCGAGACGGCCGCGTTGCTGGCGCCGTCGTCGTTCAGGTCCTTGTCATGCCCGCGCGTCATGGGTGCTCCCCGGTTCTTGCTCGGTGTAAACGGCTTGCGAAGGTTGGCCTGGCGCGTCCGACGGCCCGGTGGCCTCCGGCTCGATCTCCTCGTGGATTTCCCGCACCAAACTGCGGCCGCGCCGGATGTGGCGGGCCAGTTGTTCGATGAACTGCGCGTAGCGGGCGCGGCCCTGAGCGCGCGCGGCCTCCTGATGACCCTCGGGCACAGGGATCGACACCGTGAGGTAGTAGCGGACGTAGAGCGCCAGCGTCTCGATCAGAATGGCCTGATCGCGCTCGAGCCGGTCGAACTGGCGCGACAGCCGGTCCAGGCGCTTGGCCATCGCGGCCTCGCGCTGGTCGCCTCCATCGGGCGAGAGGAACGAAGCGAGTGCCGCGGCGATGACCGACGACTTCGACACCCCACGGTGCGCAGCGAGGCCGTCAAGCCGCTTCGCGTGCTCCGGCTCGATGAAGATATTGAGACGGGCGCGACTCATAGCGCGATCCCGTCATCAGGGTCCAATGCGGCCAGCCGTGCGGTACGCATGAGCTGGCGGTCTACGTCCTGCGGCCGCAGCGGCACATCATCCTCGTCGTCGAGCACCAGCAGGTCGCCGGCGCTCGGCTCCTCGACCTCGATGGTGGAGATGTCCAACTCGGGCTTGAGCTGGTGCCCGCCTTCGTCGCCGAAGCCGTCCGCCCCACTCGCCGTCAATGCGACCTGTGCGGCCAAGGGAGCCAGCCCGCTCCAATCGTCCGACCGCATCATCGGACGGTCAGCATACGCACCGGCAGTCAGCACCGGCGCCTTCAGCACCCTTCGCGTGAAGTTGCGGTCCAGGTAGTAGCGCAGCTTCCTGGCCTTGATCGGCGGATGACCCGAAACCATCACCACTTCATCCTCCGGCGGCAGTTGCATGACTTCGCCGGGCGTGAGCAACGGCCGCGCGGTCTCCTGGCGCGACACCATCAGGTGGCCGAGCCACGGCGAAAGCCGGTGGCCCGCGTAGTTGCGCTGGGCGCGCAGTTCGGTCGCGGTGCCCAGTGCTTCCGAGATCCGCTTGGCCGTGCGCTCGTCGTTGGTCGCGAACGCGACGCGGACGTGGCAGTTGTCGAGGATGGAATGGTTGGGGCCGTAGGCCTTGTCGATCTGATTGAGCGACTGCGCAATCAGGAAGGCACGCAGCCCGTAGCCGGCCATGAAGGCCAGGGCCGACTCGAAGAAGTCCAGTCGACCCAGGGCCGGGAACTCGTCGAGCATCAGCAGCAGCTTGTGGCGGCGCTCGATGCCGTCCGAGCCATCGAGCGACTCGGTGAGGCGCCGGCCGATCTGGTTGAGAATCAACCGAATCAGGGGCTTGGTGCGGCTGATGTCCGAAGGCGGGACCACCAGGTACAGCGACACAGGGTGTTGGGCCGAGATCAGGTCGGCGATGCGCCAGTCGCAGCGCGACGTGACTTCGGCCACCGTGGGATCGCGGTACAGGCCAAGGAAGCTCATGGCCGTGGACAGAACACCCGAGCGCTCGTTTTCGCTCTTGTTGAGCACTTCGCGCGCGGCCGAGGCCACCACCGGATGGACGTCGTCCGTCAGATGCCGCGTGGTCATCATGCGATGCAGCGTGACCTCGAAGGGACAGGCCGGATCGGACAGGAAGTTGGCAACGCCGCACAACGTCTTGTCCTTGCCCGCATAGAGCACGTGCAGGATGGCACCCACCAGGAGCGCGTGGCTGGTCTTCTCCCAATGGTTGCGCCGCTCCAGCGCACCTTCGGGGTCCACCAGGATGTCGGCGATGTTCTGCACGTCGCGTACTTCATGTGCACCGCGCCGCACTTCGAGCAGCGGGTTGTACGCGGCAGATTTCGCGTCCGTCGGATTGAAGAGAAGGCAGTGCGAGAAGCGCGCGCGCCAACCGGCCGTGAGGTTCCAGTTCTCGCCCTTGATGTCGTGGATCACGGCTGAGCCCGGCCAGGAGAGCAGCGTCGGCACCACGAGGCCCACGCCTTTGCCTGAGCGCGTCGGCGCGAAGGCCATCACGTGCTCCGGACCTTCGTGACGCAGGTAATCTTCGTTCTTGCCCGAGGTCTTGCCGAGGAACACACCGGCCAGGTTCGTCAGGCCGGCCTTGGCGATTTCATCCTGTCTTGCCCAGCGGGCAGAGCCGTACGTCGTGACCTGCTTGGCCAGCCGGGCGCGCCAGACCGCCATCGCGATGGCTGCGCCCGTTGCAAGCATCCCGCTCGATGCAGCGATGATCCCGCCGCGCTCGAAGACGTTGGGCGCATAGGCATCGTAGAAGTACCACCACTCGAAGAGCTTCCAGGGCTCGTAGATGGGCATGCCGGATAGGTCGAACCAGACGGGGCCGAGTCGCGCCTGATAGCCCAGTGCGTGCGCCGTCCACTGCGTGGCCGTCCACACGCCGCCCAGGGCGAGGCTGAGCACCATGGTGATTTGTCCGAACAGAATGCCAGTGGCTGACGCCGGCATGAGCCTCCTCCTTTGCGTGTACGTTGATTCGGTGCACGCGCGCCATTGCGGCACGCAAGCGTGAGTCTGGAATCAAGCCGCCGCGTGGCACACCCGTTGGGGCGTGCTGCGGCGTACGCTGGCGGGGATAGCTGTCTGAGGGCTTGGGAGCTGAAGGTGCGGGCCTTCGGGCTGTCACGCGGGGAGTCTTACAGCAGAGGGCGACGACGTCCAAAGCTTTTGACGCGGCGCACCCTGTGTCTCTGGCCAGACACCGTAACGATCAATGCAAAGTTGTGGCGTGCGTGAGAAATCGTTGCAGCGCTTCGGGCAAGCCGTTGCGCTGGTGCTTGTGCAGCACGTAGGTGGTGATTTGAATCTGCTCGGCGAGCGGCACGACCACAATGTCCTTTCTCTGCAATGCCCGCATGTGGTCTGCATCGGCCACGCCGACGCCCTGCCCCGCGGCCACACGGGTCAGGTAGCCGGTCAATGTCCGTGCTTCGCCAGCGATCGTCGAGGACAGGGCATGCTGCTGCAGGATGGCCGTCATCTGCTGGTATAGCCCGGGGTGACAGGCCTCCGTGCAGGCAATCGCGGGGAAAGAGAGCAGTTCGGCCAGCGACACCACTTCGCGGCCTGCAAGCTCGTGCTCCGGCGAGAGGATTGCCACCATAGGGCTGACCCATACCGACTGCTGGGTTAAGGCGCCATCATCCGGCAGACCGAAGGAGAAGCCAGCATCGACCTCCTCGCTGCGCAACGCTGAGAGCAGTTCCGTCGCGTGCATCTCAGTGAGTTCCACAGGGATATCGGAAGCAATCAGCCTCCAGCGAACCAGGCAATCGGCCATCATGGGTTGCACCGTGGCTTCATCAACACCGATGCGCAGAGGCTCCCGATGGCGATCATCAGTGGCTCGGACTACGCGCTTGGTGCGCTCCAGGCGGACAAGGAGCTTGCGGGCGTGATTGAGCAGTTTGACTCCGGCCGGGGTGAGCTGAAGCTTGCGCGGTGTTCGGATAAAAAGGGTAACGCCCCACCTATCCTCCAGATCCCGGACGGTGCGCGACAGAGGACTCTGGTCGATGTGGATGCGCTCGGCTGCCTTTCGAAAATTGAGCTCTTCTGCGACGGCGACGAAGTAGCGAAGGTGGCGCAACTCAATCATGTTCCTCTCCATTCGAAATGTTCGCAGTGGTGTGACGGCCGCTTCCGCACCACGCAACGCATCCGACATCGAACTGAACCATTCGAATTTCGGTCGATGCAACAAAGAAATGTTCGTTGATGGGCCCGAAGTTTCGTTCGTCAGATCATCGTCGCGGACGGCCGCGCTAGGCGCAGCGAGATGTTCAATGAAACAATGACGCCGCTGACTGACAAACCGGCGCCGCGCTCGGCGCGAGCTGCGCCTATGTGGATGCGGGCTATGCGCACAACGATTGGCAAGGGGCCATACCGGCAAGATCGCCGCGCCACAGCTGTACGTCGCCGCGACCATCCAGCACTTGCGCCAGCAAGAAGGATTTGAAGGCGAGTGGCGAGCATGAAGGGGGTGGAAGCACCGATCTTCAGCGTCACCGACTACAGGCGGGAAGCGCACTTTTTCACAGCTGTGCCGGGACTGATCGCATCCCGTAAAACGCCTCAAGCAATCGCAGGTAGACGATCCGCGCCTCTTTCGCTGAGCGTGAATTTGCAACAACGACTTTTCTGCAATCGAGCTGAGGTACTGAAAGCGGGAACACTTTACCCGGTTCGGACATCGGAAACAGAAACGCAATCGGACCTGTTGCGCTCGTCCAATTGGCTTTAACTACATAGGAGGAAGGCGCTCGCATTCCGAACACAGTCGTTCGCCTGAACTCCCATACCTCCGCCTCAGCCTTTCGACACCAGATCAGTTCGTCCAGATCAGCTTGTCGGGCCACATCAGTCGAGCCAGAGATGCTGGGTGCTTCCCGATGGACAGGGGGCGATAGCCCGACGACTCCGTATGCCGCCGTACTCAATATCTCTGCCCTTGAAGGCCCAATGCTTGCCGGCTTAACCACGATAAATTCGTCGAACGCGAGAAGCCGAACTTTCCTGCCTAGCCATTGGAATTGAGGCGCAAAGTCGACATCAATCGGCAGCACACCCAAGCAGCTCGCCTTGATCCCTGCAAGTTCCGGAACGGTGAAAGTGTTCATCGCAAATATCCTCCCGGCGCACGCGTCAGCACCAGCTCCACGTACTTCGGGTCGTCCATGGACCCATCGATATTGAGCGAAGCCAGTCGCACGCGTTGCTGGCGCAAAGCCTGAAGCAGCGTGATTTGCTGCGCGCCAGCCTGCTCCACGGCGGCTTTGAGAAGGCGTGCCGTCAAGAACCCTTCGTATCCCGCGTAGGAGGCTTGTATCCCAGCCCCTTGACACAGTTTTCGGTATTCCTGAGCCACTTCACTCCTGAGGTTTGCCGGCGAAGGAACAACCCGGGAGATGACCAGATTCGGCGATCCTTCGTCCACAGTAAGCGAGGTGGCATAGCAACTCACGGCGGCGCCGGCAGCTTGCGCCGTTTCATAGGCGGTTGTCGGCATTGAGCCAGGCAAATGCAGCAAAAGCACTTTCGCACCGACGCCCAGTAGCTGGTCGACGATGCCGACAAGGTTACTGCCATCTGTCGCCACTCCCGCAGCTTTGATGAGGACCAGTCCCGCCTGCTTCGCTATAGCTTCGAATTGGGCTCGTGCCTGTTCGCCTTCGGCGTTCGCCAAGTGCAGCAAAGCAAATTGCTTCTGGCCCACCAGCTCAAGATGCGACGCGACTGCGCGAAATTCGCGACCCAGTCGCGCCCTGATTCCGAATATCAACCCCGTTAGGGCATCCCGCTGCCCGTCTGAATAGGTGATAGGCCCGACCACAGGCACGCCGGCCGCAGACAGTTTTGGCGCCAGTGCCGCAACGACGGCCGCACCTGCTCCGCCAAACAGACAGGGATCTTGATTGCCTTTTTGAGCCTGAGCAATCGCGGCCTCCAAGCCTCCACCTGCCGCGACCTTGATAGTCAGAGGGAGCGACGTCACACCCGGCATCGACTTGCCGAATGCAAGCGAGGCGCCTGCCGCGTGCTGTGCTTCAAACTCAGCAGACGGCCCGTTCGGATCCACGAGCTGCAGCAGAACGATGCCGCGAACCGGGGCGGCCACGACTGGTAGCACACAAGCAGCCGCCAGCCCTACCAGTGCGCAACGTCGGGAAATGGTCGACGTCGCCATCGCGTCACATCCAGCGGCGGTCCCGAACCGTCTGCAACGTCAAGTCCAGGCTTTGGCGCGTCACTTGAATCAAGTGATCGATCTCCGCTCGAGTGATCGTCAAGGGAGGTGCCACGATCATGCGGTCGGAGACGATGGCCCGAATGATGAGTCCATTGTTTCTGGCATGTTCACGGCAGATCACGCTGACATGCTTCTCGTCATCGAACAGTTCCATGGTTTCGCGGTTACGCACCAATTGGATCGCCCACATTAAGCCCACCCCTTCGGTGTACCCCACCAGAGGGTGATCCTGGAGGGAGCCCATCGCCTCGCGCAAGTACGGACCCACGTCCTCGCGCACGCGAGCGACGATCCCTTCATCTCTCAGGAGCTTCACGTTAGCGACGCCAACGGCGCAAGCGACCGGATGCCCGGAATAGGTGTACCCGTGGCGAAACTCTCCGCCGGCTTCCACCGTGTCGGCGACCCGGTCACCGACCATGACTCCGCCAAGCGGGATGTAGCCGCTGGTCACGCCCTTGGCGAATGTCATCAGGTCGGGCTGGTAGTCGAACGTTTGGCATCCCCACCAATTTCCGGTGCGACCAAAGCCGCAGATCACCTCATCGCTGACGAGGAGGATGTCGTATTTGCGGCAGATGCGTTGGATCTCGGGCCAGTAGGTCTCCGGTGGAACCACTACGCCCCCCGCGCCCTGCACAGGTTCGGCCACGAACGCAGCCACCTTGTCGACCCCGACCTCCAGGATTTTGTCTTCCAGCCAACCGGCAGCACGCAGGCCGAATTCATTGCGTCCGATGCCGCCACCCAGTAATGCGTAGTGCGGCTGCTCAATGTGTACCACGCCAGGAATTGGAAGGTCCCCTTGGGCATGCATCCAGGGCATTCCGCTGAGCGATGCGCCTCCAACGGTCGATCCGTGATAGCCAAGGTTGCGCGCAATAAGGACCTTGCGCTGTGGTTGGCCTTTGAGATTCCAGTAGTGCCGCACCAGACGTATGACCGTATCGTTTCCTTCCGAGCCGGAGTTTGCGTAGTAAACCCGCTTCATCCCGGGCGGACTGATCCCCGCCAGCAGCTCAGCGAGCTCGATCGATGCGGGCACGGCGGTGTGGAAGAAGGCGTTGTAGTAGGCTAGGTTTTTCAGTTGCTCATGGGCCGCGGTGATGAGCGAGGGCTGGCCATAGCCGGCATTGACGCACCAGAGGCCGGCCATGCCGTCGAGCAGGCGGTTGCCCTCCGAATCAGTGACCCAGACGCCTTCACCTTGTTCGATGATTTGCACGCCGTTCCTGTGCAGCTCGGCTTGGTCGGTGAAGGGATGAATGAAGTGCGCAGTGTCGGCGGCTTGCCAGGCGCTGGTGCTGCGGGAAGACTGGGACATAGTGCCTCGCTCGAAATTCGGTTGTACATGGCACATCGCTTTGCGATTCGCATTGCTGCCACGATAGACAGCGCTGGCGTACAACACGAGGTGTTTTGAGGCCATCTTCTACCTGCCAAAGCCGTCCAGGCAGCTCGCCGCGGATCTGCCCGTGTACTCGCCGACGCGTGGCGTGCCATCCAGGCGGCTTAGAGCGGCTAGTGATCTCGATATCGAGTTCCGGGCAACGGACGCGCCTCTACTAGGGCCTGTTAACACTAATTGCCAGTGCACCGATCTTCATCGACACTGAGCGAATGGAGATCACGCCCGCTCAGTTTGCCCAGATAGAAGACTGTTTGCCCACGCAACGCGGCAACGTCAGCCTGACGAATCTGCAGGTGCTTAACGCGATCCTGTACGTTGCTGAACACGGATGCAAGTGGCGTGGTCTGCCCAAGCGATTTGGCAATTGGCACACGATCTACACGCGCATGAGTCGCTGGGCAAAGTCCGGTGTGCTTGATCGCGCTTTCGAGCAATTGCAGCAGGCGCAAGTCGTGCAGATCAAGATCGAGGCAGTGTCGTTGGACAGCACCAGCATCAAGGTGCATCCGGACGGAACGGGGGCTCGAAAAAAAACGGTCCGCAGGCTATCGGCAAGTCCCGTGGTGGATGGAACACGAAGATCCATCTCATCGCCGCGGACGCGCGCACCGCGGTAACTTTCTCGCTGTCGCCTGGCCAAGCCCACGATGCCGTCGAAGGCCGTGCGCTGCTCGAGCGACTGGGGCAGCCCAATCGGCCAGTGCACCTTCTGATGGATCGCGCTTACGAGGGCAATGAGACTCGTCAACTGGCACTCGACTTGGGCTTCATTCCCGTCGTGCCGCCCAAGAGCACGCGCGTACAGCCTTGGGAATATGACCGCGCCATGTACAAGCGCCGCAACGAGGTTGAGCGCCTGTTCCGTCGCCTCAAGGGCTACCGCCGAATCTTCTCTCGCTTCGAGAAGCTCGACGTCATGTTCACCGCTTTCATCAACTTCGCACTCATCGCCGACGGCTTGCGTTTGTGTTAACAGGCCCTAGCTAGACGTACTTTGGCCCCATAGCACCTCTGTCCCGGTGGAGGCGCTTTCTACATTTGCGCGGTGGGCGCCAGACTCTCGGTACGGCATCCTATTCCAGCCGGTTTGCGTTGGTCCGATGACCTCGAAGAACCGGTTCTACCGGACGCAGCATGCACTCGGCATGGACCGCTTCGGTACGTGGAGATGTTGGCCAGGCGTGTCGAAGGCGGGTGGGCGTGGTCGGCATCGAGGAGACATTGATCCACCTTTCAGGCCGACCTGCGACCAGAGCGACGGTTATGTAGGTTGCTCACATCACCCGCGCCTCGCCCATGGCAAGACGGTCGATATGTATTGACGCCGCCCTTATTTATTTTTTTGACATGAAGAAACCATCATGAAAATCCTCGTTCCCGTCAAACGGGTCATCGATTCGAACGTCAAGGTGCGCGTCAAGTCCGACGGCACCGGCGTGGACATAGCCAACCTCAAGATGAGCATGAATCCATTCGACGAAATCGCCGTCGAAGCGGCCGTTCAGCTAAAGGAGAAGGGCGTTGCCACCGAGGTCATTGCTGTCTCCTGCGGGGTCACCCAGTGCCAAGAGACACTGCGCACGGCGATGGCCATCGGAGCAGACAGAGCCATCCTTGTCGAGACTGGTGAGGAGCTCCAGTCGCTGGCAGTGGCCAAGCTGCTCAAGGCACTGGTCGACAAGGAACAGCCGCAATTGGTGATCCTGGGCAAGCAGGCCATCGACGACGACTGCAACCAGACCGGCCAGATGCTCGCCGGTCTCACGGGCTTAGCGCAGGGCACCTTCGCCAGCAAGGTGGACGTGATCGGCGGCCAGGCGAAGGTCACGCGCGAGGTCGACGGTGGCACGGAGACGGTGCTGCTGAAGTTGCCGGCCATCGTGACCACTGACCTGCGAATGAACGAGCCGCGCTACGTCACGCTGCCCAACATCATGAAGGCCAAGAAAAAACCGCTGGAGACGGTCACGCCGGCGGACCTGGGCGTGAACGTAGCCCCGCGCATCAAGACCCTGCACGTCAGCGAGCCAGCGACGCGATCGGCCGGTGTCAAGGTGCTCGATGTCGTCAGCCTGGTGCAAAAGCTCAAGAACGAAGCGAAGGTGATCTAACCATGACCGTCCTCGTCATTGCTGAACACGACAATGCGGCCATCAAGGGCGCCACCCTAAATACCGTGACTGCCGCGGCTGCCTGCGGGGGCGATGTGCACCTGCTTGTGGCCGGGCATAACGCGCAGGGTGCAGCGGAGGCCGCCGCGCAAATCGCCGGTGTGGCGAAGGTACTCCTGGCCGAAGCGCCCGAGCTAGCCGACGGCTTGGCCGAGAACCTAGCCGCCCAGGTGATGGTCATCGCCAAGCGCTACAGCCACCTACTGTTCCCTGCCACTGCGGCGGGCAAGAACGTTGCCCCGCGTGTTGCCGCGCTGCTTGACGTGGGCCAGCTATCGGATGTGACCCAAGTCGTTTCGGCTGATACGTTCGAGCGCCCGATCTACGCCGGTAGCGCGATTGCCACCGTGCAGAGCATCGATGCGATCAAGGTGCTCACCGTGCGAACTACCGCCTTCGATGCCGCGCCAGCCGACGGGGGCTCAGCCCCCATTGAGAACCAGCCGGCCGCCGGTGATGCAGGCCTGTCCAGCTTGCTCGGTCGTGAATTCAGCAAGAGCGACCGGCCAGACCTGATCGCCGCCAAGACCATCGTCTCCGGTGGTCGGGCGCTGGGCTCAAGCGACAAGTTCAACGATTTGCTCTCGCCACTGGCAGACAAGCTGGGCGCGGCATTGGGCGCAAGCCGTGCGGCGGTGGACGCCGGCTACGCGCCCAACGACTGGCAGATCGGCCAGACAGGAAAGATTGTCGCGCCGCAGCTTTACTTAGCCGTTGGCATTAGCGGTGCGATCCAGCATTTGGCCGGTATGAAGGACTCAAAGGTCATCGTCGCCATCAACAAGGACAGCGAGGCCCCGATCTTCAGCGTGGCCGATTACGGACTGGAGGCCGACCTGTTTGCCGCCGTTCCGGAGCTGATCCGGGCGCTGTAACGCCGTCGAGCAGCAACAGCGGGCGCCTTGAGCGCCCGCTTCATCATGAGGCGATCCCGTCCACCGCAAGTCATCCTGCACGTCCAGCGCGCTGCCGACGAGATTGAGGAAGCCGCACCGGTGCGCCCGTCTTCATTCCCGTCGATCCCGCGACCCGCCGTGCACGGTGGCCCCGCCTATCTGGCGCACTGCTCCAGCTGCGCCAGCGCCTGCGCCAGCGGCATCACCGCAGCGTACTTCTGCTGCATATCGAACAGGTTGGCTAGATGCGGTGCCAAAGCCCGGTCGCCCACGCAGTCCGAGAGCACCAGCGGACGAAAGCCGGCCGACATCGCGTCCACGACGCTGGCCCGCACACAGCCGCTTGTCGTGGCGCCGGCCACCAATAGGGTCTGCACGCCCTTCTGTGTCAGCCATTGAGCCAGCATGGTCCCGAAGAATGCCGAGGGCGTGGTCTTGCGCACCACGAGTTCCCCAGGGCGTGGCTCGAGCTGCGACACAATTGCGCTGGCAGGCGCGTGCTCTTTCAGACCCAGCAGGCCGGGCACCTTCATCGTGAACACGTTCGCATCGCTGTCGTCATCGGCGAAGACGATGCGGCTTTGTGCAATCGGCCATCCGCTAGTCCGCGCTTTTGCGAGAAGCTGGGTTGTCTGCTCGATTGCTGCACAGATATTCCCGCCGCCGAATTGACCCGGATCGGCGAAGCCGTTGACGAAGTCAACGATCAGCAGGCCGAACGGAGGTTTGAGCGACAAGGCTGTGCCGAAGCCTTGGGCCTCGTAGGCGGCCAGATCGTCGCTCATGTGCGCCCCCCAATGTCGCCGTCCAGCACACGGCCACGCTCCACAACAACCTCGCCGTCAAGTTCCACTGTGCAATGGCGCATCGGGATATCGATGTGACAGGCGGTCGTGCGCGAGCCGCCGACTTCATTGTTGGGTCCGAGCGAGAAAAGAAAATTGCCCTCGAACGCTCGCGCATCCATACCGATGGTCGCTTCGTGGCCGTAGTGGGCCAGTGTTGACCAACGGGCCCTCGGCTGCAAACCCCACCCGATGTGCGACAAAGCATAGGCTTCCGGATCGTCGAAACTCTCCATGTAATCCGACAGCAGTTGCGCATGCAATCCGCCTTCAATCGACTGGGCGAAGCCGTTGCGGATCATGATTTCGATGGGCTCCGAAACGTAGGTCTTCATCGGCAACAAGATGTCTCCGCGGTCAAGCACGATGCGTCCGCTCGCCTGGCCGTCGTTCGGAAAGGTCAGCGCAAATCCGCTCGGCCAGTGGTCCCAGCGGCCGGGCTCGTCCACGAAGCCGTACTCCGTGATTGCAGGGAATTGCCCCAAGGGGCAACGCAGGTCGGTGCCGGCGGCTGAGACAACATGCATCTCCCGCGCCTTGCTGATGCGCTCACCTGCGTGCAGGACTCTCAGGCGGTCGGCTTCGCTGGGCACCATGCGGCACAGCACCTCGGGCGGTTCGACCGCCAGCAGGATCTTGGTGCCGGTCGACAGGATCTCGTGCTGTTCGGGGGAGAACAGCAGCGTCATCAGATCCAGGACCAGGTCGCTTGCTTTTAAAGCGGCCATCGCAGTCCGGTTGCCCGTGAGCGGCGTGGTGCCGAGGTATGCCAACGAATCGCGGCTCAACGACTTCCCACCATTGACTGGGGGGAGATCAAGCCGGTTGGCGATGCCGCCGAGCGACTGCACGGCGGTCATGGCGCAGCGCAGGGTCTGCGGATGGGTGTCCGCCCCCGTCAGCAGTGTCACGCACTGGCCGGCCTCGAGCTTGGACAGCGACAGCACTTGCCGCCACGCATGAATCAGATCGTGGTCACTGACTGCCATTTCTATTCACTCCTCGTGTCATTCGACAGGGTTGCGCCCAGGAAATCGCCGAAAGCGAGATAGAACCCGTCTTCATCGTCCCAGGGGATCATGTGGCCTGCGTTTGAGACCCGCGACACCTCGACATGTGGCGCCAGGCTCTTGATCTCGTCGACATCTCTCACTCCGACAACATCGCCTTTGCCTGCTGTCATCAGCAGGAACGGCACTTTGACGTTGGGCAGGTTCAGGTGCACGTCGTCCGTGTGAAATCCCTCGAAGCTGACGACTACTGCCCGCTCGTCGCAGGTGTGGAGCCACTGCACCCGCAGGCGTAGTTGGCTCTCAGTCCACGTGGGACAGAACTCGCGCATGCGCTGCAGCGAAATACCGCGGCGGGCTTCACGAATGGAATCGACATACCAGGGCAGCTTCGCCGGATATGCACGGCGCCCGGGACCGGATACCGGCGGATCAATGGCTACCAGCCGGGTCAGCCCCGCCGGTGATTTGGCGGCAGCGCGAATGGCAATGCGGCCGCCCATCGAGTGGCCGACGAGGGCATAGCGGTGCAGGCCGATCGCCTCGGCAAAGGCGATTACGTCGGCGGCCTGGGCGTCGAGGCCGTAATCGAGCGCCTCGGACGCCTCCGATAGTCCGCGGCCTCTCACGTCCAGCACGTAGGTATCGAAGTGCCGGCCGAACCGCTCGGCGACGAATCCCCAGGTGACGGCCGGGCTGGTGATCCCGGGAATTAGCACGATCGCATCGCGCTGCCTGCGCTCTCCGTCATCGCCGCCGTAGCGAAGGTAATGCTGCCTGATACCGTTCGCCTGCACGTGGGCGCCGTAGAGCAGGCGCGTTGTATCTCGTTCCATGGCTGGCTCCTTCACGCGTAGGCGCCGGACAACAGCGCGCCGGCGCCAGGCACCACCGGCTGAAGCTTGAGTTCCTTCAGGATGGCGTAGGTGGTGGCGATGGCTGCCGTCAGGACCGGCTTGCCAGTGATCGCCTCGACCATCGGTACTGCCGGCAGCGACGGCATCTGCACACAGGCCGACAATACGATCACGTCAACGTCCTGGGTGTTCATGCCGCGAACGATATCGGGCAGACGAAACGGGTCGTGCCGCCCCACCTCGAGGTTGTCGGGGATCTCCAGAGCGCGCCAGTCGCTGACCTCGAAACCCTCTTCTCGGATGTAGGGTGGATTCAACCGGTCGTCGCAACACCGGGTTGAGCTGCGGATTTTAGGTAGTCATTCAAAGCCTCAGCTGGTGTCCTCCAGCCCAAGGTTTTGCGTGGTCTGTTGTTCAAGGTGGTGGCCACGGCCTGGAGCTCTTGCTCGCCCCATCGGCATAGGTCAGTCCCTTTGGGAAAGTACTGCCGCAGGAGACCGTTCGTGTTTTCGTTGGTGCCGCGCTGCCAGGGACTGTGCGGATCGGCGAAGAAGACCTTCACGCCAGACTCTATGGTGAACCGCGCGTGGTCCGACAGTTCCTTGCCGCGATCCCAGGTCAATGATTGGCGCAGTTGCCCAGGCAACGTGGCCACTGTTCGCTTGAGCGCATTGGCCATAGTAACGGCGCCATATCCTGCAAGCGGGGGACCGTTCTTTGTCCGGGGAGTCAGTCCGTAACCTGCCTCACGAGGCAGATGCACGAGCATGGTGAATCGGGTTGATCGCTCTACCAGCGTGCCAATGGCAGACCTGTCCAGGCCGATGATCAGATCGCCCTCCCAGTGACCAGGAACGGCACGGTCATCCGCCTCTGCAGGCCGGCTGGAGATCATCACGTCTTCGCTGACATGCGCCCATGCCTGGGCCTGGGCTCTGGCCCGTGGCATGCGCAGTGCACGGCCTCTGCGCAGATAGCTCACCAGCTCGCGCTTGAGGGCACCTCGGCCCTGGATGTAGAGCGCCTGGTAGATGGCTTCGTGGGAGATGCGCATGGACAGATCATCAGGGAAGTCGACTCGCAAGCGCTGAGCAATCTGCTCTGGTGACCAGCCCTGCACCCACTTGCGGTCTCCACGGTGGGGCTTGTTGCGCCCGATAAATGGTGCCTGCTGCGGACCGGCAACTTCACGACCTTGGGCGTCAAGAATCTTGCCCTCCAGGTGATCCTGGACATACTGCCGCAGCTGCGGGTTCATGACCAGCTTCACGGGCTTGGGCCTCTTGGCTACGAGCTCAGCCTTCCACTGCGCAACGGATGCCCGGTAGTCGAGCTTGCCGCCGCGCGTGGCAGCGTTGCGGGTCAGCTCCCGCGAAACGGTTGATGGGCTGCGCCCCAAGCGGCGGGCTATCTCCCGCACACCAACATCTTGTGCCCGCAGGAGGGCGATCTCTTCTCGTTCGCCAAATGACAGATATCTTGCTGACACCGGCTTCGACATGAACAATGGCATGCCGCCACGATGACGGAACCAGCGCGTACCCACTGGCTGGGAGACGCCAACGGCCTCTGCTGCCTTCTCGCTTGTTATTCCAGTGGCAATCTGCTTCCAGAACTGTCGCTCCACTTCTCGCCGAAGCGACGGCGCGCCTGGCGAACGCATCGCTCCTCGTCCTGTCAACTTCAGCATCCACCCTGCGGGTCGTCCCATAAACACCTCCATGATTAGGGTGTTGCGACGACCGGTTGAATCCACCTAGTTAACGACCATTTCGGTTAGCGGCCTCATGTATGGTGCGACCAACGCAATGCGCTTTGCGCCCATCACCTTCAACGCATCCACCAGTGCGCCAGCGCTGGTGATCACTGGCGCGGTGGCACCGTTGTCTGCAGTTCGTGATTGCAAACGGCTCTGCGAGATTCGGTGATAACCGGGTCCCATCGCCATGATGGCCACCAGGCAGGCATAGCCGAGCACGTCCACCTGCGCATCGCTCAACTCGACTGCGCAGCGGTCCGACTCTGCGTCCATGGCCGCCAGCTCCTCTTTCTTCACCGTCTTCATGCGCATCCGGCTGCTATGGAAGGTAAAGCGATCGTTGGGAAACTGCGCCTGGTGGGCCTGCAGCATCGCTGGAACCTCGGTCTCCATCGTGGTATTGGAACTCGGCACGATCTGGCCGATGCGGAAGTGACGTGTCATTGCTGGGACTCCAGTAGGTTGATTCAAATGGTCTGGTCCAACCAGTGAACGATCACATCGGCGATAGCGTCGCTGTTCAGCTCCGACATCATCATGTGTCCGTTGCCCGTGATGCCGAGCGCTGGAAGATCCAGATTTGTGAGCCGTGCGCCGCGTGAACGCAGATACTCGGCGGCTTGGAAGTTCATCTCTCGCATCCAACTCGACTCGGACGTAAGGAGCGCGATCGGCGGGGCGAAAGGATCGTGCAGGCCGGAGCAGGGGGCCGCACACAGGCCGTTGTCGAAGCGGCCGAAAGCATGTTCGAGGCCAGGCGCGCCCAACGGTTCCACTGCGACGATGCCCTTCACCTGTTGACCGCCCCAGGCGCTGAGGGCCCAGCCGCAAGGCCCCCCAGCGGAATGCGTGAGGAGCACAGTGTCGCCCACCAGATCGAACAGGGCCGAGGCGATAGCTTCAACGTGAGCTTGGCTGGCGGCCAACTGCGTGGCCATAGGGCCCTGGCTGGCCATAAATCGGTCGCTGGCACCCGGGCTTTCGCTCGGCCATTGCCGATGCAATGCAGCCTCCGGCCAGAGCATATGCAGTGCAGGCTCTACAAAGCGGGGCACTAGGGCTTCATAGCTGGCCGCAGGCACCGCCGGACCGAGTGCGGCGCCATTCCAGTGGTTGCGCCCATGGCCCGGACGATCCAGTAGATACACTGGATAGCCTGCCCTTAGAAAGGCATGCACCCAACCCGGTCGGTTGTCGGGCGTTCTGAGAAACTCAGATCCTTGGCCGCCCCCCCCGTGCACCAGCGTCAGTGACGTGCCTCTGGGCCGAACCGGCTTGAACCACTCGACGTAGGCAGACACCCCGGGCACAGTGAGTTCGCCCACCGTGCAGGAGCCGGTGCTCAGGAAGACGCCACCAAAGTCGTCCAATTCGTACGCAGCCATCGTGGCTCAGAAGACGGTGCGCATCTTTTCGGGGAACAGCATTGCCTCTCGCATCTCGTCGCGGTCGGCCGCTATGGCACGGGCCTGCGCGATCCACTCGTCGCGCTGCTGGCCGGGCAGCATGTGATAAAGCGTGCGCAAGTTGTTCGTTGCACGGGGCGACACGAGTTCAATAAATTTCTGACGGCGATCGCGGTCGTAGAACTCAAGAACATCGTCGCCCGCGCCGTCTTGGATCACCCGACCCAACGCCTCGATCAACGCGAAGCAGTCGAACATGCCACCCGTCAAGCCCAACCCGCCGGTCGGGTTCGTCACATGGCCGGCATCTCCGACGAGCGCGATGCGGCCCTGACGCATCCTGTCTGCCACTCGTTGGTGCATACGGTATGGGGCACAGGCCTCCATCTTGTACTGAACGCCCTTGGGAAGGAGCTTGGACAAAACCTCTCCCGCGCGCTGTTCCAGCCCTTCGATTGGCAGCGCGTAATCTTCCACGAAGGTGACGCGCCAGAAGTGGTCCGGATCGATTTTGCAAATAACTGAGCCATAGACAGGATCGACCTGCATGGTGGTATTGCTGTAGCCTAAGTCGGTGAGATTAATACGCAGGTTGGTCGCGACATAGCGCTCTGGCCAGGTCACACCGAAGAACGGCATCTTCAACACTTGGCGCCGCACGAAGCTGCTCGCACCGTCCGCACCAATCAGCCAGTCGCCTTCCAACTCCTCGTGCTCACCGCGCGACAGCATCTGTACTGTCACCCCGCTGCCATGGTCAGTGCACCCCGTCAGCGACGTCCCATATCGGATCTCGACCTTCGGCTGCTGTTTCAGGTGTTCAAGTACCACCCGGGCCAGTTTGTCCTGGCCTAGATTCAGGGCAAAGGGAAACTCGACAAGCCCGTCGAGGCAGCTCAGATTCCAGCGGATCATCTCGCCGGTCTCGTGAATGTGCCAAGCGTGATCCTGCCTCAGAAAACCAGCCTTCACGCAGTCGTCGAGGATGCCCAAGTCGCGCAGATGTGGCAGGACAGAGCAATGGTAAACAAGCGCTCGCGGGCTTTCGCTCGGCTTCTCTTCAGCCTCTAGCACGGTCACGCGGTTGCCTTGTCGAGCCAGGCCCAACGCGGTGAGAAGTCCGGTCGGGCCGCCGCCGGCGATGATGATATGTTTGGTCAAGTTCAGTTCCTCGGGGTCCGATCCAGAAGCGCGATGCCGCCTAGGATCCAAGTGATGGGCCTGATGCACGGAGCGTCGAGATCAGGCTGAACTGGCAATGCTAGAAATTGCCACCTCCTCAGAGGAGGTGCTTACTGGCCAAACGGCGGCGCATTCTTTGCGGCGGCCCTTACTGGCACAAAAGGCTTCGCGGTCGGCAGTCGAATCCTTTGAACCATTCCCGAGCGGCACGCTCGCGCAGCTTGCAAGGCGTCGCCCTACAACCGCCCGGGCTGCGGCAGCCTCACCGAGGATGCGAGCACTGCGTCTGCTCGCTACGTCAAATTGGCCATCTGCAACCTCTCGCGATGTAGAGCCGCTACGTAAAGTTGATTCATCAGGTCCGCTGCTTCGGACCTTCTGCATTCGAGCTGTATTTGCGGCTAGGGCTGCAAGTAGATCGTCGGCAGCTGCGGCACCCGTTTGTGAGAACGCTAGCCCGAAATCTTGCGTTTGTTATCCATTTACCGCAGAACTTTTAAGGCTCATGCTCATGTCACAACAACTATTGGCCGATCTCGGTGCCGCCTGGGACCGTCAAGATGTCGAGGGAGTTCTCGCCTGTTTTACCCAAGACGGCATCTACCATGACACAACAGGTGACCAGCCGTTGGGCACCACCTACCAAGGACACGCCGCGATCCGCGAGGCGCTTGTGGCCTTTTTCTCCGCCTTTCCCGGCGCTCGTTTGCAGTCGGTGGGCCAGCCATTGATCGGCCCTGATGGCCGTGCCGCGTCCGAGTGGGTCTTCGAGTACACCGACGTCCACGGCCAACTGGCGCATCTACACGGCTCCGACTTTTTCCTCATCGAAGGCGGCAAAGTGAAGGTGAAGAACGCGTACATGAAGTCGTACTCGGCAAGCTGACACTCGCGTGTGGCCGCGGTCTATCTGCGGCGATTTGTCGTGTCTTTATTCACCGCGATTAGGGCTGAGCTCAGTTTAGGACAACGATGGTAGACACAGTCAGCCCCCTGCTCAGTGTCCGCGGTGTGATGGTGCGCTTCGGCGGCATTGTCGCTCTCGATGGCGTGAGTTTCGATGTAGAGCGTGGTCATGTGTGTGGGCTGATCGGCCCCAACGGCGCGGGAAAGACCACTCTTTTCAACTGCCTGTCGCGGCTGTACGGCTACCAGGCCGGCGACATCCAGTTCGAGGGCCGGTCCATCACATCTACGCCCACTCACGAGATATCGCAGTTGGGCATAGGCCGCACTTTCCAGAACCTGGCGATGTTCCGTACCCTGCCGGTGCGCGACAACATCATGATCGGCGCGCACTGCCGCTCGTCGGCCGGTTTCCTGGCCAGCGCGCTCCGGCTGCCCGGTGTCAGCGCCGAGGAGCGCCGCTTGCGCGAGCGGGCCGACAAGATCATGGAATACCTCGAGCTGACCAATGTCGCCCACCGCGCCGCCGGCGACCTACCGTTCGGCACTCAGAAGCGGGTAGAGATGGGACGGGCCCTGGCGGCCGACCCCAAGCTGCTTCTGCTGGACGAACCTGCTGCGGGTTTGAACCACGAAGAGTTGGTGGACCTGGGACGGCTGATCCTGGATGTACAGAGTCGCCTGGGCGTGACCGTGCTGCTGGTGGAGCATCACATGAGTTTGGTGATGAGCGTGTCCGATCACATCGTGGCACTGAACTTCGGCAAGAAGATCGCCGAAGGCATCCCCGAGCACATCCAACAGCACCCAGACGTAATCGCCGCCTACTTGGGCTCGGACGAGCAGCAGGCCGCTCATGGCTAGCAAGCTATTCGAGGCCAAGAAGCTCTGTGCCTTCTACGGCTCCACCCAAGTGTTGTTCGACGTCGATTTTTCAATCCACACCGGCAAGATCACCACCATCCTGGGCGCCAACGGCGCAGGCAAGACCACCACACTGCGGGCCCTGTGCCAAACCGTGCGCACCACCGGCAGCATTACGCTGAACGCCGGTGCGCGAGACGTGCAACTGGTGGGCGAGAGCACCGATGCCATCGTGCGCATGGGCGTGGCCCATGTGCCAGACGGGCGGGGCACCTTCACCGCGCTGTCGGTTGAAGACAACCTGAAGCTCGGTGCCTATGTGCGCAGCGACAAGGCTGAGGTGGCGCGCGACATGGACAAGGCCTACAGCCGCTTTCCGCGCCTGGCCGAGCGTCGCCACCAGCAGGCTGGCACGCTGTCGGGTGGCGAGCAGCAGATGCTGGCCATCAGCCGGGCGCTGATGCTACGCCCCAAGCTGCTGCTGTTGGACGAGCCCAGCTTTGGATTGGCGCCGCTAATCGTCGCTGAAATCTTCCGCATCATGCGGCAGATCAACGCTGAGGACGGCGTGAGCATGCTGCTGGTCGAACAGAACGCGAGCCTCGCTCTGGGCTTGGCCCACCATGCTTATCTACTGGAGACTGGCTACGTTGCGTTGTCTGGTCCAGCAGAGCAAATCAAGAGCGACGAGTCGGTGCGCCGCGCCTACTTGGGCTATTAATTCGGCCAGGACGCACCCATGGAAACTCTGCTACTTCAAATTTCCTCCGGCTTGACCAACGGCATCATCTACGGCTCGGTCGCACTGGCTTTGGTGATGATTTACCAAGCCACGCATCACATCAATTTCGCCCAGGGGGAGATGGCTACTTTTAGCACCTTCATCGCTTGGGCGCTAATCCATGAAGCCGGCTGGCCGTACTGGTCCGCATTCTTCTTCACCGTGGCGGTGTCGTTCGCCGGCGGGCTCCTGTTGCAGCGCATCGTGCTCAAGCCGATTGAGAGGGCGCCTGTGCTCACCAACGTGATCGTGTTTATTGGCCTGCTGCTAATTTTTAATGCGCTATCGGGCATGCTTTTTGACCACACTATCAAGGCCTTCGAGAGCCCGTTCCCCAAGGATTCGGCCCTTGCCACGCGCTTTCTTTCGGCGCACCAGCTCGGCTCGGCCGGCGTGCTGCTGGTGGTGCTGTTTACGCTGTTCATATTTTTCAGATACACCTCTGTGGGTCTGGCAATGCGGGCGGCGGCGCAGAACCCCGAGTCGGCCAAGCTGGTTGGCATCCGCGTGAGCTGGATGCTGGGCTTGGGCTGGGGCTTGGCTGCCGCCGTCGGCGCGGTAGCCGGCATGATGGTCGCTCCCATCGTCTTTCTCGACCCCAACATGATGGCCGGCATTCTGCTGTACGGCTTTGCCGGCGCGCTGCTGGGCGGCATAGACAACCCGCTAGGCGCGGTGATCGGCGGCCTGTTGGTGGGCGTACTCGAGAACCTGCTGGGCGCATACGTGATCGGCACAGAGCTAAAGCTCACCGTCGCGTTGGTGCTGATCGTGGGCATCCTCACGCTACGCCCCAACGGCCTGTTCGGCAAGAAAATGGTGACCCGCGTATGAACAATGCGATCGATCGCAAGTGTGTCTGGATCGCCAGCCTGCTGCTGCTGGCCTTGCTGCTGGTGTTGCCCTTCCTAGTCAAGAACTACCGGGTTTTCCAGTTCAACCTCGTGATTGTCTATGCCATCGCCATTCTGGGACTGAACATCCTCACCGGCTTCAATGGCCAGATCTCGCTTGGCCATGGCGCGTTCTACGCCTTCGGCGCCTACACCGCCGCCATCCTGATGGACAAGGTGGGTGTGCCCTACTGGGCCACGCTGCCGGTAGCCTTCGTGTTCTGCTTCGTGTTCGGCTTCCTAGTGGGCTTTCCGGCCTTACGGCTTGCAGGGCATTACCTTGCGCTTGCCACTTTTGCGCTGGCCCTGGCGATGCCACCATTGCTGAAGTACAAGAAGGTCGAAGGGCTCACCGGCGGCGTGCAGGGCATCGTACTCAACAAGCCCGAGCCGCCGTTCAACTTCCGCTTCCTGGACCAGTCCTTCGGTGCCGACCGGTGGTTGTACTTCTTCAGTTTGGCGGTGGGAGCGCTGATGTTCCTGGTCGCCTGGAATCTGGTGCGCGGGCGTGTGGGTCGAGCCATGATCGCGGTGCGTGACCATCCCATCGCAGCCACTGCCATGGGCATCAATCTGCCGATGTTAAAGAGCATGACCTTCGGTGTATCGGCCGGCATTACCGGCGTGTCCGGGGCGCTTGGTGCCATTGTGGTTGCGTTTGTGTCGCCTGACAGTTTTACTGTCTTCCTTAGCATCTTCTTACTCGTGGGGGTGGTAGTTGCCGGGCTCGGGTCGATCCCGGGTGCCATCTTCGGCGGCATCTTCATCCAGTTCGTACCCAACATTGCCGACGAGATCTCCAAGGCCGCGCCCGCTGCGATCTATGGCCTGTTCCTAATCGCTTTTATGTACCTGATGCCAACGGGCGTGATGGGCGGCGTAAATGCTCTTTGGGAACGCCTGCGATCACGCCGAGCGGATTGATTCTCACGACGTCGCTGCGCAGCGCCGCGTCTTTTTGCAGTCTCACTGAACTACGAGGTTTCGAACCATGTACCTAAAGCGCACGTCGATCACACTTGCTGGCCTGGCCGCCTTGTGTTTCAGCCAAGCCACGCTTGCCCAGAAGAAGTACGACCCTGGGGCTGATGACAAGGAAATAAAAATCGGCAACATCGTGCCGTACTCAGGCCCCGCCTCGGCCTATGGCACTATTGGCAAGGTTATCGGTGCCTACTTCGACAAAGTCAATGCCGAAGGCGGCATCAACGGCCGCAAGATCAAGTACATCACGCTGGACGACGGCTACAACCCCGCGAAGACAGTGGAACAGGCGCGCAAGCTGGTGGAACAAGAAGAGGTGCTGCTGCTGTTCACCACGGTGGGCACGCCGCCGAACAGCGCCATCCACAAGTACATGAACCAGAAGAAGGTGCCGCAGTTGTTTGTGGCATCGGGCGCCAGCAAATGGGGCGATCCGAAAGGCTTCCCCTGGACCATGGGGTGGCAGCCTCCTTACACCGTGGAGGGTAAGACCTACGCCACCCACCTGCTGGAAACCATGCCCAAGGCCAGGGTCGCCATTCTTTACCAGAACGACGACTACGGCAAAGATTACCTGAAAGGTTTTCTAGAAGGCCTAGGTGATAGAGCGAAGGCCATCGTCGTCGCGCAGGCCAGCTACGAGGTCACGGATCCAACGGTCGATAGCCAGATCCTGACTCTGAAGGACAGCGGCGCCAACGTGTTCTTCAACATCACTACTCCCAAGTTCGCCGCACAGGCGATCAAGAAGATCGCCGAGGTGGGCTGGAAGCCCGAAGCCCACTATTTGAACACCGTGTCGTCTTCGGTAGGCTCGGTGCTCAAGCCCGCGGGCCTAGAGAACGCGGTCGGATTGATTTCGGTGCAATACCTGAAGGAGCCCTCTGACCCAGCGTGGACCAACGATCCCGACTACAAGGCGTGGCTCGCTTTCATGCATCAGTACTACCCCGCTGGGGAATTGACCAATTTGTTCAACGTGACGGGCTACACCCATGCCCAGACTCTGGTACAGGTTCTAAAGCAGGCTGGTGACAACCTAACGCGTGAAAACGTTATGAAGCAGGCGGCCAACCTGAACATGCCCAGCATGCCGATGCTGCTGCCCGGCGTGGACGTGAAGACCAGCGCCGACGACTTCTATCCAGTCGAACGCATGCAGTTGGCGAGGTTCGACGGCAAGACCTGGGTCCGTTTCGGCAAGCTCTACGGCCGCTGACGCTGCCCTAGCCCTCGCGACCCATTGACCAGTCACCCTACAGGAAGATTCCAGGGGGGCCGTACTCTGGGTTGACATTCAAATGGGCTCCCCCTCTCTCTTGCAGAGACCGCTCGGGATCCACCGGCTACTACGGCAGCGCTATCGGAAGGTGCTCGCCGACGGCTGCCCTCCATGGCAACATCCGCTCAAGAGCACTGTCCTCCCCTCATGAACCCTTCAGAGCCGCTGGCCACTCACGTACTAGACGAAGGTCGCGTCATGCCGCCGAACCAGTTAACCATGGGAGCTGTCACGCTGATCTATGCGCTGTCGGTAGTCCTGCTCGGCCTCTCGCCGATCATGGCCGGGCTCTATGCCGACGAACTGAAGCTCAGCATCAGCGAGGTCGGTTGGATCCTCTCCATTGAGCAAGCCGGCAGCGTAGTCGGTGCACTGTTCGCCTTCTGGGCAACGCCCCGTGTTCGGTGGAAGTCCCTGCTCATCGGGGCCAGCGTTGCCGCCTTGCTGGCCAACGCGCTCACTGGTTTCATGACGGGCTTCGCTTCACTCGCCGCCATGCGATTGATCTCGGGCTTCGCGTCCAACACCATCACGCTGGTTGCTTCTTGCCTGTTGGCACGCGCCAGCCAACCGGACCGTGCTTTCGGGGCCGGCCTGTTGGCGGCGTGCGTCATCACCGGCCTAGGCGTCTGGCTGCTCAACACATCCCGTGCAATCTGGGGCTACCAAATCACAATCGGGTCGGGCGCGCTCTTGTTCGTCGCATCGCTTTTGCTGACGCTAGCGTTGTCCCGACGGCTGGGCGGACCGGGCGACGCGGGGCCCGGGCTCGACGCGCAGACCGGTGTCCGGGGGGCTGCCAACGCCACATCGGCCCTTGCCGGACTGGCCGGGCTGGTGCTGTTCGGCATCAGTCTGAACATCGTCTGGGGCTTCCTCGAACGTCTGGGCTTGGAGCACGGTCTGTCCAATGACGAGGTCGCCTGGGCCTTGGGCATCGGGTTGCTAGGCAGTGGGCTGGGCGCCCTGGCGCCCGCTCTCATCGGGGATGCCGGCAACCGGGTGCGGATGCTCTCGATCACTACGCTGCTACTCTTCGTCTCCCTCGGTCTGACTTGGTGGTCGAGCGGCGTCATGATGTTCACGCTGGCTGTGTCTATCCTCGCCGGTGCCTGGAACATGGGACTGGCCTACTACATGGCTCAAACGTCGACCAACGACGTCAGCGGTCGTTACACACGGGCCATCTACATTGCCATTGCAGCTTCACAGTCGATCGGCCCGGGCCTGGCCGCAGTCATCCTCGACCATGCAAGCCTGACGAGCGTGCTAGCGGTGTCGCCGCTGCCGGCGCTGCTTGCACTGGCGCTCGTCGTCGCAGTGGGGTGGCGGCAGGGGAAAACCGGTCGCGCGTAGGCTGCGGAACGCTGCGGAAGGACCGGACGGAAGGCGTTAACGGGCGCTTACGGTTCGACCGTTTGGATGCTGCCAGACGGATCATCGTCGAACGTTCGGAAGTGCACTGCCAATGGGCCTTTCCATCGGCGCGAGAAGCGACTTGGCCGCATAGCACCTATGCGGCGGCGGACGCACTTCCTACAGTTGCGCTATGAACGCCAGAGATCCTCGCTACGACATCCTTTTCGAGCCGGTACGCATCGGCCCAGTGACCTCGAAGAACCGCTTCTATCAGACCCCTCATGCGCTGGGAATAGGGCCGCATCGGTACGAGGACATGGTGGCCTTCCGTCGCACGCGTGCCGAAGGCGGCTGGGGCGTGGTCTGCGTTGAGGAGACCATGATCCACCCCACCTCGGGCCACGACCCGTTTCCCGGGCCACACCTTTGGTCAGACGCGGACATCGCCCGTGTTGCGCCCATGGCCGACGCGGTTCACGAATTTGGCGCACTGGCCGGTGTGGAACTAGCGCATGTTGGCAGTTCCGGCCCCTGCTGGGAGCATCGTGGTTATCCCCTGTCGCCCACCGCCGGTCCGGTTCGCCTCCACCACAACCCGATCAGCACTCGGCAGATGGACAAGCGCGACATCGTGGAGTTTCGCCGTTGGTACGTCGATGCCGCGTTAAGGGCGAAGCAGGCCGACTTCGACGTCGTCTATGTCTACTGCGCGCACGACCTATCCTTGCTGCAGGACTTCCTGGTCAACCGCACGAACAAGCGCACCGACGATTACGGCGGCTCTTTCGAGAACCGGCTGCGGTTGCTGCGCGAGGTACTGTCCGACGTGAAGGACGCAGTCGGCGACCGTTGTGCGGTGGCAGTTCGCCTGGCAGTGGAAGAGCGGCGCTGGCAATCCAGCCTGAATACCCGAGAGGACGGCCGCCGAGCGATCGAGGCGCTGGCAGAGGTGCCCGACTTGTGGGACGTGAACGTCAGCGACTGGGCCTGGGACAGCGGCAGCTCGCGTTTCTTCGAGGAGGGCGGGCAGGAGCCCTTCGTGACCTTCGTCAAGCAGGTCACGAGCAAGCCGGTGGTGGGCGTGGGGCGCTTTACGTCACCTGATGCGATGGTCAGCCAGATCAAGCGCGGCATCCTCGACTTCATCGGTGCGGCGCGCCCGTCGATTGCCGATCCTTTCCTTCCCAACAAAATCGACACTGGCCAGCACGATGACATCCGAGAGTGCATTGGCTGCAACGTGTGCGCCGCCGAGGTGATGAACAAGACCACCATCCGCTGCACGCAGAACCCGACAGCCGGCGAAGAGCTCCGCATGCGATGGCATCCGGAGCGCGTGCCAGCCGCGGCGCACCCCGACCGCAACGTCCTGGTGGTGGGCGGCGGCCCGGCCGGCCTACAAGCTGCGCTCACCCTAGGCAAACGCGGCTACCAAGTTTCGATCGCCGAAGCCGGCGATAGCTGGGGCGGTCGTCTGGCACGCGAGCGCAAGCTGCCTCGCCTTGCCACCTGGGGCCGAGTCGTGGATCATCGGCTGAGCCTGCTGCAGCGCATGCCCAACGTGGAGATGTACCTCGCCAGCCGCCTGTCGGCCGACGACGTCGTGGGCATGGCGCCCGACCACGTCATTGTGGCCACTGGCTCACATTGGCGGCGCGACGGCACCGGCCGCAGTCATCACGAGCCAATCCCCGGTGCTGATGCGGCACATGTCCTGACGCCCGATGATGTCACGGCCGGTCGACCGGTGAGTGGCAAGGTTGTGGTCTACGACGACGACTACTACTACATGGCTTCGGTGCTGGCCGAGAAGCTGGCGCGCGAAGGTTGTCAGGTCACCTACGTCACCACCGCCAGCGACCCAGCGCCGTGGACGTTCAACACGCTCGAGCTTGGCCACGTGGTGCAGGCATTGCTGGCCGCGGGAGTCGAAATCGTCACCGGCACCGCCATCACTGCCGTGGAGGCTGGCCTCGTAAAGGCGCAACGGATTCTGACCAGCCAGGTGGTGACGTTGGAGGCTGACGCCGTGCTGCTCGTGACCTGCCAATCTGCGGACGAGACGCTGTACCGCGAGTTGTTGGAACGGCAGGAACGCGGCGAACTGGCGTCCTTGGATCGTAGCGGCGACTGCATCGCGCCTGCGTTCATCGCGCAGGCGGTGCGCGATGGGCACCGCGCTGCGCTGGTCTACGACTCGCTGGCGGCATGAGGCGCGGGTTACGTCAGATGACCCTCTTCAGCCAAGAAGATCGTCGAGGCGCTGGAACTGGAGCTGTCTCGAACACCCACCACATCCCATTGACCAGGCGGCTCCTCTCGCATGTCGCCTAGCCGCATAAAGTTGATTTCACCAATACCGCAGACTTCAGTTCTTCGAATCGACCAATGAACACTTCAGCTTCACTCCGCACCCTTTCGTCGAGCGCCTCCGCTGATGATGTGGCGGAATGCATTGACCGCGATGGCGGTGTAATCGTCGCCAACCTCATCGATGAGCGCGTCATGGACGAGTTCATCGCCGACCTGAGGCCGCACTTCGACCGCCAGACGTTCGGCACCGGATTCAATGGGGTTCGAACCCGTCGCTGCAACGCACTTCTCCAGCATTCGGACCGCACTGTCGACCTAATGCTCGCACCGTCCTTCCTCAATGTGGCGGAACGCCTGCTGGTGCACGACGGCGTGTGGTCCGGCTCCATGGCTGACGGCAGCACCGTCCACAAACAACGCGTTCGGCCGACAATTCAGTTGTCGGTAACTCAGGCCATCGAGCTGTGGCCTGGCCAGAAGGCACAGGAGATTCATCGAGACGACAGCATGTACTACACCCGCCACCCCGGCAGGCCGACGCTGGTACAGGCGCTGTTTGCAGGCACTCGCTACACCCGAGACAACGGCGGAACACTGGTGATCCCCGGTAGCCATCACTGGGATGATGAGCGCATTCCGAAGCTGCAGGAAACGGTGGCGGTCGAGATGCCGCGCGGCTCAGCATTGATTTACGTCGGGGGCCTGTACCACGCCGGTGGCGCCAATGTCACCGAGGACGAGCGCCGAATCGCAGTCGCCGTTTCTTACACCCTCGGCTATCTTCGGCAAGAGGAGAATCAGTACCTATCCGTCACCCCGGAGCGCGCGCTGCAACTGCCCCAACGCGTGCGCGAGTTGATGGGCTATCGCCTGTGCGCCCCATTCTGTGGCTGGGTCGATATGCGCGATCCAATGGACTGGCTCGAGGCACAGGGCAACAACGCGAACAGCTCCGCATCCTATCGACCGGTGACTGGCGGCGTCTGAGCGACCAAACTGCCGAGTCGTGCAGGTCGCGGTGCACTAACAGTCATAGGTCCCGAGCGAACGATAGGACAGGCCGCGATAGCCGGGCCTTCACAAGCAAGGCTGAGGGTGAAGATAAACCGGCTCTCGCCGAGCAGGATGCGCTGCACTTCGTTTTATCGTTGGTAATTCAGCTTCCGCTCGATCGGAACTCGGACAAAGGCAAGCGCATTTCGGACATTGAGTCCTTTATGCCTTCATGCAACCAAGGGCAACCTTTGGACGGGGCTCTTGTTGCCCGCTCTGTCAGAAGCCAACAACCTGTCTAGCGCAGCGAGCGTTGCTCGCGACAGCTCCTACCTTCCGCGCCTCCTCGGAGCACCCACGTCAACGAATCGGCAGCAGGCCACTTCCGCAAACTCGCGGTGGACGGCGGAGAGCGCTGATTGTCGCAGCATGACGGTAGGTAGTACGGAAGATGGATGGTTGACGAAGCCACTGATCGACGTCCTCAGAGCAAGGATCCGATAGATCACGAGTTCACTGAACCGCAGGCAACCGAGGGCGGCAATAGCTGATATGGCGGCGGGCCGTGGGAACTGTTTCGCCGGGGCAATCAGAAGGCTCGCCACAACGCGTCGATGCCGTCGCCAGCAGCATCGATGCTGTCTTGCCTGGTTTTCAGGTCCGTGTCAGCTGTGAGGAGATTGGGAGTCTCCTCAGGCGCGGGCCGCCGGCGGCGCGGATGGCATTGAGTAGTGATCCGATGAGCAGCGGCACCGAGTACTCGCCGGTGCCGTGCGGCGCGCCTTCGCTGCGCATGAAGTGCACCTCCACCTGCGGCATCTCACGCAACGGCAGCAATGGGTAGTCGTGGAAGTTGGATTGCACCACACGGCCTTTGGATAGCGTGATCTCGCTGTACAGCGCATCTGTCAGCGCATACGCGATGCCGCCTTCGATCTGGGCCCTTGCCGCATCTGGATTCACAACGCGGCCGCAATCCAGCACAACCGTGACGCGGTCGACGCGGAGGCTATCGCGGCCCAGGGTCACTTCGACCACGGCGGCCCCGGCGCTTGACAGGAACTCGGGCCAGTAGCTCATGTCGTGCACCGAAAGGCCCTTGCCCTGGCCCGGCTTGCGGGGCGCGGCCCAATCGGCGCGACGCGCCACTTCTTCCAGTACCGCACGCTGCTTGGTCACGCGAGCCACTTGCAACTCACGCTTTTCCATGCCGGCAGGCACATCTTCAGGACGCAGCAACTCAAGCTGAAACGCAAGTGGATCGCGCTTCGCGGCCTCTGCCAGTTCGTCGAGGAAACACTGGTTCATCCAGGTTTGCTGGGCGAAGGCGACGCCGCGCTTCCACCCAAAGGGCGGTGGTGTCTCGACGGTTCGATAGTCCGCGCGAATGGCGGGAATGTTGTGCGCAAGCCTCGAGGTGCCGTAACTCTGGTCCTGCGCACGGCCGACGATCGAGTTCGCGCTCCAGCCCACCAGCCTCCCGCGCGCATCCAGCCCGGCCTTCAGCCGCGTCAGCGTCAGCGGCGGGTAGTAGCTATGGCGCGTGGTCTCCTCTCGAGTCCACAGCAGCTTGATGGGCGTACCTCGCAGGGCCTTGGCGATTTGCACCGCCTGGCAGACGAAATCGCTGTTGCACCGGCGCCCGAAGCCGCCGCCCGAGAGCACTAGATGCAGCTTGGCCTTGCTCACCGGCACCTCGGCCCAATGCGCCGCCATGCGTAACGCCTCGTCGGCCATTTGTGAGCCGACCCAGACCTCAACGCCTCGATCATCGACCAGCGCGGTGGCGTTCAATGGTTCCATTGCCGCGTGCTCCGAGAACGGAACCCAGTAATCGGCTTGGAACAACTTTGCCGCACCTTTCAGCGCTTTCGCCACATCGCCGTCGTCACGGGATGGCTTGTGGAGCTTCGGCAGCGGTGCGTTCAGCGCGGCGAGGAAGCGCCGTTCCAGCCCGGCGCTGTCGACAGACGCAGCCGCACCGTCATTCCAAACAACTGGCAAAGCATCCAGGGCGATCTTTGCCGTCCACCAGTCATCGGCAACCACAGCCACCGCGTCGTCCATGCCGAAATCCACGCCCCAACCTGGCGTAAGGTCATTGACACCGCTCTTTCCGCCTTTGACCGCCACCACGTCAACGACGCCGGGACGACCCATGATCGCCGTCTTATCGAATGAAACCAGCTTCCCACCGAAAACCGGGCTCTGCCGTATAGCGGCGAACTTCAGACCGGGCAATTTGATGTCGATGCCGAAAACAGCCGAGCCATCGACCTTGCTCGGCAGATCGAGCCGAGGTGTGGACTGGCCGATATAGCGGAACTGCTCTGGCCGCTTGAGCACGACCGTCTCAAGATCTGGATTGGGCAGTTTGGCTGCGTCGGCGGCCACCTCTGCGTAACTAACGGAGCGTTGCGAGGCGGCATGGTGCAACCGACCTTCACGAGCATCGACCGCATTGACAGCAACACCCCAGCGCGTGGCGGCGGCTTGAGTCAAACGCATGCGGATCTGCGCCGCGGCCCGGCGGGCCGGCTCGTAGAGCGTGGACACACCCTGGCTTCCCAGCGTAGCTGTCCAGACGTAGACATTGTTATTCGCCAAGTTATAGCTTGGGTCGTAGAACTCGGGGCGGATATCGGTCCAGACCACATCGAGCTCGTCGGCCAATATCTGTGACAAACCGGTGAAGGTACCTTGACCGAGCTCAGCTTGAGGAATGCGCAGGATGACGGTGTTGTCCGAGCGCACAACAACCCAGGCCCCAGCCAACGTGTTGGTGTGCTCGCCCAGCACGGCAGGCGCCGCAGAGCCATTGACCGCCGATGAGCCCGGACCGGGGTCGCAGCCTGCGAGCGGAAAAGCCACGCCGGCCAAAGCGGCGACACCGGCGCTGAGCAGCCGGCGTCGTTCGGGAGATGCGGGTGCGAGTGGGTCGGAGCTTGGAGTTCGAGAGTGGTGGGTCATGTCGGTCAACCCTTGTCCGCGACAATGCGGATTGCTGCGCGAATGCGCGGGTAGGTGCCACACCGGCAAAGATTGGTGATGCCCGCATCGATCTCTTCGTTCGTGGGCTTCGGCGTTCGCTTCAGCAACGCCGCAGCCGCCATGATCATTCCTGATTGGCAATAGCCGCACTGTGGAACAGCCTTATCCAACCACGCCTCCTGCAGAGGGTGACTGCGATCGGACGACAAACCTTCGATCGTCACGATCACAGCGCCCGCCGCAGCAGAAACCGGTAACGAGCAGGAACGCACCGCGTCTCCATTCAGGTGGACGGTGCAGGCACCGCAAGCGCCGATACCACAACCGTACTTCGTGCCGGTGAACCCGAGGCGATCGCGCAGCACCCACAACAGAGGCATAGCGGGGTCGACCTCGATCTCGAAGGCTTTGCCGTTGACGGTGAAGGAGATACTGTTCTGCATTGCTTCGACGCTCAGAAGGTACGCGTTACGTAGAACCCGATGGTGTCTCGATCCGAGTATGGGTTGGTCGTCGTTGTGCCGCCCCAGTATTTGACGTAATTTATTCCAGCCTGCCAATTGGCTGGGTTCTGAGCGAAGGTAACCCCTATCGTGGTTGCCTTCACACCCTTCATCCAAAGCGGCGCCGTGGCGGAGGGCGTGTAGCCCGAGATCGCCTGTTGGTGGTAGATGCTGGGTGTGACTTGCCAGCCGGGAATGATGGTTCCGTCGTACGTCAAACTAAAGAACACAGCGCCGCCAAAGGAATTTGCAGTGCCCTTTGCTGCGGCGGTGGTGTAAGGAAACGCTGACTGGCTGCGGTCGTACCAGAACAGCCCGCCTGCTGCAGGCGCTTGCATGACGTCCACGCCACCGATGTTGCGCACGTACTGCTTGTTTGCGTTGACGCCAGGATAGTTAATCCACGCGGCTTCTGCCAGAAAATATCCCGAACTGGCACCAAGCCACCCAATGAAGGGCGTCGTCGTCGGCGACAGGTTGTACTGCGCGTTAACGATGAGCTGCCATTTCTTGTTGTCGCGGTAGGCGGGGCAATCCAGCGGCGGTGCAGCATTGGACACCGAGTCAAGCGGACCTCCAGGTTTAAAGCAAGTCGTGAGCCCAATAGCGTCGCGTGGCCGGTACGACAGTTCAGTCCCAATGGCCCAGTCACCGAGCGGGAAATTCGCGCTAAGGCCGAAAAGGTCGCGCTTCTTGAGATAGTTCAAGGTGGCGTCCGCGGCGCGGAAGGTAAATACTGGCGTCTTGTCGGTATAGCGCAAGTAATACAAGCCTAGGTTCACATCGATGCTGCTTGGCTTGTACGCCAAGCGAATACCATACTGATCGCCCTTCTTTTCGGGGTTCACGTCATAGACCGGGAAGCCGAAAGTGTTCGAGAATGCGGGATCGCTCGCACTGAGGTTGTTATATACCTGCTGTTGGTAGTTGCCGTAGATTGCGGGGCTGCGCGGGTTCGCGCCTTGCCCCCTAGCGATCGAGGCGGCATCGCGACCACCTACATTGAAGTTCTGCTGGTCGAAGGTGAATTGACGCAGGTTGTTGGCCTTGCCGACTACATCGGACGCCGACCAATACGATCCCACCGGCGCAAAGCTGTTCTTGTTCCACCTGAATTGGTAATAGGCCTCAGCCGACACGCCGCTTCCCAGTTCGCTCAGCACGCTGATCATTGGTGCAGGCTGAATGATCTGCTTCAACTGCTGGCCAGGGATGGAGTAGCGTTGGAAGTCAAGGGAGTTGGTCGAATTGATGCCATAGGGCAGGAAGTAACTCTCCCCCCAGTTGATCACCTGGTTGCCTACGCGGACCCGACCCGCTCTCCCAGCAACGTCGAAGCTCTTTTCCGCCCACAGGTCGAGCAACTTGATATCTCGCACGATCTGTCCTTCCGCTTGGTCAGAAAGTGGTGTGCGCCGGGTACTGGCGGCCTTGGCGTCGTAGAGTGCCGTGCCGCGCATCATCACCTTTGCGCCGACTTCGGTGAAGTTGAGAAGGAGCTCACTCGTGGCGCTGCTGTAAAGGCTGTAGAACTGCCCCTTGCGATAGTTGAGATTGCCATCGTCGCCATTGGACCAGAGCTGGGTATCGGCTGCGGCTCCGCAGCCCAGCGAGTTCGGGTCACCCGTAAGTGCGCAACTCGGATTCTTCAATCGCAACCCGCCACCAATGGTCAGGTCAGTTGTCCAGCTGCCCTTGACGGCGCCTTCGCTTAGGCTGAACTCGACGGCGTGGGCAGTTCCCCCGCACAGTGCGATGATGGCCGCCGCGACCGCACCGCGCTTGATGTTTTGATTCATAGTTGTCTCCGATAGCCGATGGCTCAGCGGTCGCTGATGCGCTGCAGGTTTTCGCTCGTATAGAAGCTATCTTTGAGTTCCGGCGCATCCGGCGCAAGGAACCATCGATGATCCTTGCCCTCGCTCGCTAGACCGTCGATGACATAGCGCCCGCTGACCAGGTCGTGTACTGTGTAGGAAGGGACCACGCAGGCACCTCCCAGTTCGTCCGCGCTGTACGGCGCCGACTCTTTCCACTTCCAGATCTGCCCCTGCGCGTCATAGTCCTCGCCTCCAACGGCGACCCAACTGTCTTCGTCCAAATACAGCGTGCGCTTCGGGTTTGCGTGGCGCAAGCCGTCCTTTACGGTGCCTTCCAACACCCACACCCGGTGCAGTTCATAGCGTTTGATTTCGGGACTAGGCGATCCGGGCTTGACAACGTCGGCCATCTTTCGGCGAACGTCGGTAACGCCGAAAGAGTTGTACGGGATGTACATCTCCTTCTTGCCTGCGATCTTCCAGTTGAATCGATCAGGGGTACCGTAGAAGAGATTGATCTGGTCAATGGCAAGCTGGTTCTCGTAGCCGATCTGCGGTGCGTCATAGTCAAACGAAGGCAGACGGCGCACTCGGCGCTGACCAGTAAAGTAGTAGTAGTTCTCGCTGGACTTGTCGAAAAAGAAACGCGATACGGAGGCTTGGCCGGAGAACGCGGCCGGCTCGATGAAAGCGTAGTACAGCCCTTGGAACAACGTGCCCGGCTCGACCTTGCGCTCACCCTTGGCACCATTCGGCCAGTACTGCATGAGCCGGTAGCGGATCTGAATGCCGCGATCGCCGCCCGGTTTGGGCGAGATGTAGCTGCTAACGTTGGGGTACTCGCTGCCGGCCCCCTGATAGCGCGCCAAGTGGTTCCAGATTGCCTCGATGCCGCTGCCCGGAATTGGAAACGGCACGCCGGGCAGCACCGCATTTGTCATCGACCAACCGTCGGCACCAATCTTCGAGTCAGTCGCATTCTTTTTCGTGTTGCTCTGCACGAACTCCGGCGCCGTGCAACTGCGCCGTGACGTGTACACCGGCATGGCATAGCCGCGGTTCTGCTTGATCATGGCAATCTGCCCCGGCGCCAGCTTATCTGCGTACTTGTCGACATTCGATCCGTCGATCACAAACAGGGTTTTGTCGTCCTTGTACTTAAAAAAGTCGCCGCGGTACTTTCCATACGACCAGCCCTTAAGCATCGAACTTTCGCCCGTCCAAGCTGGAATGGTGCCATCGCGATTGCCGGCACTTTCAGCACCTGCGGGCGTCAGCTCCTTACCAAGCCTCTCAACATCGGCCGGTGACGCGGCCAGCGACACGGAGGCGCTCATGGCCGCCAACACTGCAAGCAGGGGCAGATTTTTTCGTTTCATCGATTATTTCCTTGGGTGGGTGAATGGCTGGACCGTGTCAACGAACGCTGGCGCGATAGCGCCGGGGGGATTGGCCGGTCCAGCGCTTGAGCGCCTGCCGGAAGTTCGCCGCATCGCTGTAGCCGACTTCCTCGGCAATACGCTCGACGGACCATGACGTATCGATCAAATAGCGACGGGCCATCTCGCAGCGCACTTCAGCCATGACATCACTGAAGCGAGTGTCCAAGGCGTGCAACCTGCGTCGCAATGTCCGCGGCGACAGCAGCAGTGCGTCGGCCACCTCTGCCAGCGACGGCGGGTTGTCGGCACGTTGCAAAAGCAGCGAGCGCAGCCGCTCGATCAACGTCGCATCCGCTTGGCCCGATTCCACGCGCCATCGACGGCGCAGAGCGTCGACTGACTCAACCTGCCGCCGAGATTGGGGCGACGGTCCGAAGGCAACAGAAGCAGAAATCATACTATGGACTTGTAATTACTGGTCAATTGACTTGAACTTTACATCGTCCGAACGCAACTAAGTCATGGGGTTTCCCCTGCTACACGCCACCCACTCCTTGAAGTTTTGGAGATGCTCCGCGGAGCAGCACGGATGTCCAGGTCGAAAACTGAACACCAGCATGGTGACAATCGGTCATCCGTGCGACAAATCTCAAGCCAAAGGGGCGTATCATGGGCAGTTGGCAAGGAGCCTTGACCCGCTCGTCCGACTAGACCGCACCCAACCTGACCTGATGAAGCCTTTGACAATTGATTCGGCAACCTTGATGGGGTCGCACGAACTGGCCACACCACAGCAGCGCAAACGCGAAAGCCGACTGCAGGCCATCCTCGAGACCGCACAACTTGTGTTTCGACGCGACGGCTATGCCGCCTTCACGCTACGTCACGTGGCGGCGGAGGCGGGTGTTCAACTCGGCACGCTCCAGCACTACTTCCCTAGCCGCGAGCTCTTGCTGAGGACCATGATCGTGCAGACCATTCGGAGCTACAACGAGGACTACGACCGAATTGCGCGGTCCGAAGCGCCGGTGGAGCGACGGATGCAAGCGATCATCGAACAGGTGCTTCGCGAGGTGCAGGATGAGTCTGATAGGACCTTCCTTCTCGAGATGTCGGCCCTGGCGTGCCACGAGCATTTCGCCGCCGAAGCGCTCGTGGAAAGCCATCGCCAATACCTCGGCATGTGGGGACGGCTGATTGGCGAGATGAACCCAGGGCTCAACGCCGATGAGCGCCGGATGCGAGCGTTGCTGATCGCCGCTCAACTGGAAGGCTTGATGCCGTTCCTGCAAGTTGGTACGCCGGGCGCCGTGCCAGACTCCAAGGCGCTTGCGCACGCGGTACGCGTCGTCGCAATCTCGCTTAGCTCGGCCTAGGATATTCGCCGTTCCAAATTGGGTCCCACAGGAGATGGCGAGCGGGCGCTGCTTGAGTTCGTAAGCGAAGGCGCGCCGAACTCACGTCTGTCATGCCAGATTGCCATACCGATGTTTTGGACGGCCTAGTGGTGACCATGCCTGGGACACAAGGATAGTTGTCATGTGATTCTGCCGAGGATGGTGTCTGGCGCGAGATGCAGGGGCTCTCTACGCTGAGGCACAACACCTGCCGTATGTCTCGGTGCAGACCGCAAGCCCGAACTTGCAGCTCGCCACGCAGTCCATCCGACTCAGCAAAAGCCCTCGATCTCGTCCAAGTGATTCGCTTGTAGACAGAACAAGCATCGCTGGCTTTTGTTAGTCGTATGCGGTCAATGAACCCCGTCCTTGAGCAGCAGGCTGATACCTGACAGCCTACGTTCCCACGTAGATGAACGCGGGAACGTAAATGACAGACGATTTGGAAGATCTCAAGCGCCGGCTGGTGGTGGGGCACAAGAGCGATGGACGCAGCGTGTACGACGAAGCGGCGAAGTCCGAACTGGTGGCACTGTGTCTGCAGCCAGGCACCTCGGTGTCGCGCCTGGCGCGCGAGTGCGGCGTCAATGCCAACCAGGTGGGACGCTGGCTTCGCGAGCATGGCCACGGTGCTCGTGCGCGCAAGGCCGTTGCCAGCGTGGTGCCGGTGTCCGCGGCGTTCGTGGCGGTCTCGGTGCCGCCAGCGTCGCCGATTGCGGTCCGAAGCGGTGACGACATCGTCGCCATAGTAGATGTGCAGGCACGCTTGCCCAACGGTGTGGCGATCGACCTTCGCGGCGTCGAGCTGCGCAACGTCGGCGAAGTGCTCGAGGCGCTTGGGAGGCTGCGGTGTTCCGCTTCGACGAAGGGCTGAAGGTCTACCTGCATCGCGAGCCGGTGGACTTCCGGCTGAGCATCAACGGCCTGGCCGTGCTGGTGGAGCAGGCCCTGGGCCTGGACCCGTTCGCCTCGTGCGCGTACGTGTTCAGCAACCGCCGGCGCGACCGGGTGAAGATCCTGGGCTGGGAACGCAATGGCTTCTGGCTGTTGCTCAAGCGTCTCGAGAAGGACAGGTTCGTCTGGCCCTCGGCCGAGGCGGTTCCCACGCTGACGGCCGAACAGCTGCACTGGTTGCTCGAGGGCATCGACATCGCCGTGGTGCAACGCCACTCCCGTCTGCGCTATTCCAGCGTGGCCTGAAGGAACAATGATGGCGCATACCGATCCAAGCGGGCGTGTCGCCACCAGCCGCCCCTGCCACCATCACCGCTGAAGAACTCGCCGCGCTCATTGCCGAGCGCGATGCGCTGGCCGGCGCACTTCGGGTGGCGACCACCGAGCGGGACCTCGCACTGGAGCGGTTGAAGGCGCTGCAGCGCCAGCTCTTCGCCGCCAAGAGCGAAGCACGCGGCACGGATCAGAAGGACCTGTTCCTCAACGAGGCCGAGGCACTCGCGCCCACCGATCAGACGCCGCAGGCCGAGGTCGAAGACATCGACGAAGAGGAATCGACGCCGGTCGCCGGGCACCAGCGCAAGAAGCGTGGACGCAAGCCGCTGGACCCTGCGCTGCCGCGCGAGATCGTGCGCCACGAGCTGCCCGAGGCCGAGCGTGTGTGCGCCCATGACGGGCACGCGCTGGTGGAGATTGGCGCCGAGGTCAGCGAGCAGATGGATGTCATCCCCGAGCAGGTGCGTGTGCTGCAGCACCACCGCGTCAAGTACGCCTGTCCCTGCTGCGATCAGAGCCTGAGGATCGCACCCGCGCCGGCGCGCATCATCCCGCGCGGGCTTCTCACCGAGCAGGCCCAGGCCTGGGTTATCACCGGCAAGTACCAGTTCGGCATGCCGCTGTACCGCACGGCCGTAATGCTGCGCCGCTTCGGCGGCGACATCGCGAGCAACACGCTGGCTGCTGGCATCGTGCGCATCGGCCAGGCCGTGCAGCCGGTCATCAACCTGCTGCGCGATCACTTGCTGGACTCGGATCTGATCTACGGCGACGAGACCCACGTCCAGGTACTGAAGGAGCCTGGGCGCAAGGCACAGACGAAGAGTTTTATGTGGGCGCAAATGAACGGCACCGGCCCACCGGTACGGCTGTTCGCCTATGCGCCGGGACGTGGTGCCGTGCACGCGGAGAAGCTTTATGCCGGCATCCGCCCAGGCACCACGCTCATCACCGACGGCTACGAGGTCTACAACGGCATCGCGAAGGCCGGCGGCCTCACGCATCTCGGGTGCTGGGTTCACGCGCGTCGGCCGTTCATCAAGGCCGAGGAGGCCGTGCCGAAGGCAGCCCGCTCGTCCGATCAGCTCGCGACCCGGTTCGTGCGGCTGATTGGCAAGCTGTACCGTGCGGAGGCCTTGGCCAGGGACTGGGCGCCCGCGCGTCGGTTGCGGATGCGCTCGCGCTACAGCGCCGCCGTCGTGCGCGAGATCGAGCGACTGCTGCTGACGCACCTGCACAGTGTTGCGCCGTCGAGCCTGCTGGGCGAGGCACTGCACTACCTGCACGGGCAGTGGCCCAAGCTCGTGCGGTTCCTGGAAAACGGCGCTTGGCCGCTGGACTCCAACCCGGTGGAGAACGCGATCCGGCCCTTCGTGGTCGGAAGACGGTCATGGTTGTTCGCTGACACCGTGGGCGGCGCTAACGCCAGTGCCAATCTTTATTCGCTCATCGAGACCGCCAAGGCCAACAACGTCGAGCCCTACCGCTACCTCGTCGCGCTGTTCAAGAAGCTGCCGCTGGCGCAGACTGCCGACGACTACGAGGCGCTGCTGCCCTGGAACATCGAACTCGGCGGCGCGTAGGCTGCCCTGCGCGTATCGGTTCCAACACCACGCGCAAGGGCGTGGTTTATTGAGCGCTTACTGTTAGTCGACTGAATCAAAAGAGAGATCGGGCTCAGGGGTGGAGACTTCAGGTTTGGCCGGTTCCTTTCGGCTCGGCCGCGCAAGACACCTAACGCGTCTCACGCGCAAACAGCTCACGCACCTGCCGGCCTGCTCGCAGGCCGCTTTCGACTGCACCGTCGATGTACTCGTGCCAGCCTGCAGCCGTGGCTGCGCCGGCGAGGACCACCCGACCCTCGGGTTCGGCCAGATTCTGTGCCAGGCTGAACTGGCCAACCCGATACGATGCCCATGCCTCCATCGAGAATGGATCGCGCGCCCAGTCGTAGCTGCTGATACCGATCAACTGTGCATCGGGAATGATCTTGCGCACCTCCTTCTCTACTGTGTCAGCGTCGTTGATGTCGATCAGAGAGCGGCGGCCCACGGTGAGCGAAAGCACCGAGCCCACCTTGTCGTTGTTGGCGACTGTCTGCAGCACGGTCAACGGGTTGGGCGCGTCGCTGAAGGCAAACACGTTGCCGTGGTTCTTCTTGAGTTGCACGAAGACCTTTGCGCCTTCTGACATTTCGCCCTGATCGATGTAGGCGCGCTTGGGAGCTGACAGCTCGGGCGTGAACTTAATGCGGTTGTACGTGTTCGTCGGCACGGTGACGACCACCGAGCGAGCGGTGACACTCTGGCCTGCGTCGGTGGTCACTCGCACGTGATCCGTTGCTTGGTGAATGGCGGTCACCGGCGTGGCCAGCCGCACTTCAGCACGGCTGTGCTTTAGCATGGACTGCAGCAGTCCCAACGTACCGCCCTTGCCAATGCGGTAGCGCCGGTCCGCATCGTTGAAGGTGTAAAAGTCCCAGGACGCACAAGCGAACAGCTTGACGAAGCTGACGTAGCTGAACTCCTCGGTCGCCCCGGCGGCGTACAGCGTCATCTCGGCATTGAGAATTGCCTTGTGAAGGTCGCTCAGCGGCAGTTTGTCGATGTGTGCACGTGCCGAGATCTTCTCGAGTTGACGCACCTTCGGGTTGAAGAACGGATCGTGTGGCCTCGGGAACAGCTCGCGGGCCCCAGCGCAGAAGGCGTCCATTCCCTCTCGGTCAAGCTCCTCAAGCTTCGCGGGCGGCACCTCCTGCAACCGTCCGTCGGCCATCAGCACGCTGGCCTTGTCCAGGTGGGCGACCAGTTCCTCTTCTACGCCGTGGCCGTAGCGCTGCACCTCGGCCCAGATGTGCGGCTGCACCCAGTGCACCCAAGCGCCGCCGAACTCGACCTGCTCCCCGGCAAACTGGCCGCGGTAGGTGCGACCGCCGAGGCGTGATCGCCCCTCCAGAAGCAGCACGCGGTAACCCTCGGCGCCCAGCTCGCGCGCCGCGGTCACACCGGCGAAACCGGCGCCGACGACAACAGTGTCGTAGTCGAATTTGTGCCGACCCCGCTGGGCATCGGGCATCGCCTTCGCGGTCTGACCAGCCGCCATCGCGGCAGCCGGCACGGCGGCCGCTGCGCCGAGTAGCATGTTGCGTCGACTCAGGGCAGGCCCGGCGGCCGGTAGCGGTTGTTTGAAGTTGTTTTCACTCATTTGGTGCTTTGCAGGTAGCGGACGAGGGCGGCCCTGTCCTCTTCTTTTGAAAGGCCGGCAAAGGCCATGTTGGTCCCGGGCAACTCGGTGGCAGGGGACTTGATAAAGGCGTTCATACGCTCGGGCGTCCAGTTGCCCTTTGCATTGCGCAGCGCCGCGCTGTACGCAAAGCCCTTCGCCTTGCCGATCGGCCGACCGAGCACCCCTTTGAGGTTGGGGCCGGCCATATGCTGCCCGCTGTCGTCATTGGTGTGACAGGCGGCGCAGACCATGTACAGCTTGCGCGCTCGCGCCATGTCATCAGTAGCAGCTGATCCTGTGCTCTGCGCCAGGGCCGAGAAGCCCGAAAGCCCCGCGCAGGCAGCGAATAAGATGCGACCGATAGTCGCCTTTGATTTCCACATACGTCTACTCCTCAAAAAAGCTCGCTCCAATCCCGCCCCGGCAACGCGCGCCGGCGGGCATTCGGCCTGACAATCGTTTCTCGCGGGTAGCGGCCATCAATTGCCGAAAGCGCCGGCCTGCCACATCTCCTGCACAACACGCCAGCCTTGGGAGGTGCGCTTAAGTACAAAGAGCTGACGAATCGTCTCTTGCTTGTTGGTCTTAGGCGGGTTGGGCTTGCAACTCAGCACCGCGAACACCGAAACCATGTTGCCCGACGAAACGATCGGGTCTTGCACAGCGAAGTTGCAGCCTTTGTTGCCGCCCGGGCCGAGATAGGCGAACCATTCGTCCAGGGCGACAATGGCGCCCTTCACCCCGCGCCTGGGCATTGCTTCGCCCTCGCCCGCGATGATTGCGTCCTCGGCGTAGAAACGATTAGCCAGCTCGGTGGTTGTCATGCCATTGCGATTGGCCTGATCCTGATCGGCGAAGAACGTGCGGATTTCCTTTGCAAGGTCAGGCAACACCTTGTTGGTTTCGTTGTCGCGTGCCGCCGCACCGAAGGAAATGGCGCACGTCAACGACAGAAGAGCCAAGCGTGCTTTGAGATGAAGAGTCATGTGGTCTCACAAGTGGTGGAGGAAAATGCAGCGTCTGGGGACGCCCTGAAGCACTTGGCAAGGGGCTCAGGACTAGTTCTTTAGGATGGCCGCGAACAGAGACGGCCGGTATCTGCGAAGCCACACCGCGAACAGGACGCCAACCGTCATCGCGACTGGGATGCCGATCGGCACCCCGTTGACCACCGGGTTCTGGCTACCGCTGAGGTACTCGAAGTTATGGACGGCGACAACGAGCGCACCCACCAGCCCGACAAACGACAGCACTGGAGCAATCACGTGCTGCCACAACTTACGCTGGGGATGACGTCGAAAATAGAAAACAATGGACAGGCTTGTTAGCGCCTGCAAAAACATCACACCGACGGCGGCAAAGCCGAGAGCGATCAGCCCAAGTCCGAGCATTGGGTGCAGGCCAAGGTAAGCGGCGCCCAATACAACGATGAGTGAGATGCCCGAGACGGCGGCGCTGGCCGTAGACGGCGAACCATGGACCGGGTGTGCGCGGCCTAGTACGCGGGGCAGGCAGCCTTGCCGGCCGAGCACGAACATATAGCGAGAAGCCACGTTGTGCAGCGACAGCACGGTGGCGAACATACTGGTGACGATCGCCGCCTGGATGACGTGGGTAAAAGTACCGTTGACGAACTTGTCGCTCAGTTTGAAATAGATAAGGCCGACGTCCGCCTCGGAAATGCCCTTGATGTTGCCCGGCCCCACGGCGCCGACAGTGATCCACGATGTGACGAAATAGAAGATGCCGATGGTGAAAATTGCGAGGTAGGTGGCCCGGGCCACCGCCGTCTGCGGCGACTTCGCTTCTTCCGAATACAGCGCGGCGGACTCGATGCCGAAGTAGCAGGTGAACGCGAGCAGGATCGCGACACCCGGTGCACCCTGCGTCAGGCCGCTGAGATTCAGCGACTGCAGAGGAAAGGCAGTGCTCCCCAACTGCTTAACAATGGTCGCGTCAAAAATCAGCAGCAGGATGAATTCGACGAGGATCACGGCCAGCACCGCACGAGCACTGAAGTCAACCTTCCGCAAGCCAAGAAAGCCGATGAGCGCCCAAGCCCCCAGCGAATACACCAACCAATGCAGGTTGTACCCGAGCAGGTCATTGACCGAGGTCTGCATGACGAAACCCAGATAGCTCAGTCCGCCCGGCACGAACATGGTGTAGGACACCACGGCAACGCAGGCCGCCCCCAGACCGGTGATAGATCCAAGGCCGCGCGCTATGTATGCGTAGAACGCGCCGCCAACCACCACCTCGCGGCTGATCGCAGAATAGCCCACTGCAAACAGCGCCGTCACCACCGTAGCAACAACGAAGGCAAGCGGCAGCGCGGTGCCACTGCCGAAGACCAGCGCGACCGGTAGCACACCGATGACGGCCGCGAGCGGCGCGACGGCCGCGATGACGAACACGGCCAGGCGGAGCGTTCCAAGTGTGCGGGGGAGCGAAGCGGCTTCAACGCTACCGGGTGACGGGACAAGCGTCGCTGCATTGGGGAGGGTTGATTGAGTCATAGGGGTCTCTAGATGACGGGATTCGACGCGTCAGACGCCAGCTGCGCCGAGCACGGCCTTGGTTTCCAGAAACTCATCAAAGCCCCATTCACCCCATTCGCGGCCATTGCCGGACTGCTTGTAACCACCCCAAGGCGCGGCGATGTCGACGTTGGCGCCGTTCAGGTGGACCATCCCGGTGCGCAGCCGTCGGGCGACGACGGCTGCCTCTTCAAGCGTCCCGCCATAGACGTAACCGGAGAGACCATAGGGCGAGTCGTTGGCGATGTCGACCGCCTCGTCAACGCTGGTGTAAGGCAAGATCGTCAGCACAGGGCCGAAGATCTCCTCGCGCGCGATGGTCATTTGGTTGTGCACGCGACTGAAGACCGTTGGCTTGACGAAGTAACCGCGCTCGCAGCCGGCAGGTTTTCCCGTACCGCCTGCAACCAGGTGCGCTCCTTCCGTCACACCAGTTTCGATCATGGCCACCACGCGCAGGTACTGGCGCTCATTGGCGATCGGGCCGATGAAAGTGTCGGGCGCCCGCGGGTCGCCAACGACCAGCGATTCACAGACGCGCTTCGCAAGATCCTCCACCTCGGCCAACTGCGCTTGCGGTACGAGCATGCGCGAGGGCGCAACGCATGTCTGGCCCGTGTTACCCATCATCGCGGTCACGCCGTGGGTAACTGCCTTCTCCAGATCCGCCGTCGGCAGGATGATGTTGGCCGATTTGCCGCCGAGCTCCAGCGAAACGCGTTTGGCTGAATCGGCGGCCGCCTTGGCGATGCTGGCGCCTGCTGCATTGGAGCCGGTCAGAGACACCATGTCGATCTGCGGATGCGAGGCGAGCACCTCACCTAGTCGGGCGCCTTCCCCTTGCACCATGTTGAACACGCCCGCAGGCACGCCGGCGTCATGCAGTATCTCGGCCATTAACGCCGCCGAGTAAGGCGCGCTCTGGCTCGGTTTCAGCACGACACTGCAGCCCACGGCCAGTGCAGGTGCCAGTTTGCAAGCGATCTGATTGACGGGCCAATTCCACGGCGTGATGAGCGCGCACACGCCCACCGGCTCGCGCAGAATTCGTGTCGTGCCCTGCAGCCGGTCAAAGTTAAAGTCGCGAGCTATGGCCAGTGCTGTTTGGAAGTGCCACAACCCTATTGGCGCCTGCACCTGTCGGGACAACGTCTCCAACGGCGCGCCCATCTCGGCGGTGATCGCCTCAGCCATTTCTGCCAGTCGGCGTTGATACTCTGCGCAGATGGCCTGTAGCAACTCATTGCGCTGCGACTGCGGCCAAGCGGAATATTTGTTGAACGCTCGTGCGGCAGCCTGCACTGCTTTGTTGACGTCGGCCGTAGTGCCGAAGGCTAGGCATCCGGAGACGTCGCCGGTGGCCGGGTTGATGATCTCGCGCTGGCTGCCACCCGCTTCGGGTGCCACCCAGTGGCCGTCGATATAAAAATTCAAAAGGTGATCTGCGGGAACCATGTCATGACTTTCAAGGGGTTCGATGGATCGGGGACCAGCTTCAGCGTGTCGCCACGGCTGGCCCCCGCATAGTGAAGAACATGCCATGGCCTTTCGCCGTGGCAACGGCAGCGGTGTAGGCGGTACGGTCTGATCGTTGCTGCACTTCGAATCGCTCGCCGTTTTCGCGACCGGTCAGCAAAACGCCGTCCAGCCCCACCGCCTGCACGGTGCCGTCGGGCAACTGCACGATCCCTGTGATGGAGCTGGTCGTGCCTGTCTTCAGCGCGCGCCAGGTGCTGCCCCTGTCGCTACTGCGGTAGAGCGAGCCGCGCAATCCACCGACCAATAGGTCTCCATCCTTCAGCGCTATGCCGGTCCACAGGCTGCCGGGGTAGCCTGTCTCGATTGCCTCCCAGCTAGCGCCGTTGTCCGTCGAGCGCAGCACCGCGCCACGCTCGGCGGCGATGTACAGATGACCGGGGGCGCCGGCAAATACGCAGTACAGGTTGCGGTCGGCGCGCTTGGCGCCGGGCGGCACGGGCAGCTCAACACGCGTCCACGTCGTCCCACCGTCTTGCGTGCGCAACATCATTGACCACAGGCCCACCGTCACACCCTCAGACGCATTGCTGAAGACCACGGAGAAGAACGGCTGATCCACGCTGGGGTCACTGTGCTGCAACGTCCAGTTTTCACCGCCATCCACAGTCTTGAGAATCGTGCCCCAGTGCCCGACGGCCCAGCCGGTCTTCGAATCTACGAATTTCACGTCGGTCAGCAGCGCGGAGACGGGCACTGCCTTCGCTTGACGCCAGTGCTCGCCGTCGTCGTCCGAAAGGGCGATGGTGCCGCGCTCTCCGACAGCGACGATGCGATCACCGACACGGGCGGCGGCCATGTAGGCAGTGTCGGCAAGAGCGGCCGACGCCGACGCCGGACGCAATAGTGCTGCGGGGTCGATGTTGACTTGGCTCCAAACTACGGAGGGTGCGATGACCCCCGACGCGAGTACCACCGCCGCGATGAAAGTAAACAGCTTCATGACTTAGTCGATCAATGGGTCAGAATCGAGGGCGAGTAGGCTTTGCCCTTGCGCGGCACCAAGCGCTCCAGCACCACTGCCAGCGCTGGCAGCGCAGTGAAGGCCATTACGAGGTTGACAAGAAACATGAATGCCAGGAGCTTGCCCATGTCCGCCTGGAACTTCAGGTCGGAGAAGGCCCAGGTGCACACACCTACCGCCAGCGTCAGCGCTGTGAAGATGGTCGCAATTCCCTCGAACTCCAGCGCCCGCTGCATGGCCACATGGATGGGGTCGCCATCGGCCAGATGCATCTGCAACCGGTTGTAGATGTACAGCGCATAGTCCACGCCGATGCCCACGGCCAGCACCATGACCGGCAGGGTGGCCACGGTCAGGCCGATCTGAGCCTCCTTCATAAACCAGTAGCCGATGAAGGTGCCAACCGTCAGTGGGAAGCAGCAAGCCACCGCCGCGCGCAGATCGCGGTAGACCAGCAGGACCAGGCCGACGATGGCGGCGTAGACGTACAGAAGCATCGGCATCTCGCTGTGCTCGAGTTCGTCGTTGGTGGCGGCCAGCACACCGGCGTTGCCGGCGGCCAACAGCAGCTGCACACCCTCCGGCGGCTGGTTCTGGACGGCGAACAGCTTGATCGCGTGCACCAGACGCTCGATGGTCACCGCCTTGTGATCGCTTAGGTACAACGTGACCGAGGTCATACTGCAATCGGCGTTGTTGTAGCCGCGCACGCGGCCGATCTCGGTAGCCAGCGCGTCGTGATTCACCGAGTCAATCGGCACCACCGACATCTTGGGATAACCCTCGTTGTAGCCCTGGCTGTAGGTCTTGAGCATGCCCACAAATGAATCGGCCGCAGTCACACCGGGACTGCTGGCCATGGTGGCGACAAATCGCTCGACATAGAGGCTGACTTGGGCGTTGGCGCAGGAGTTCGGTGGCGACGCAACGACGACGGTCAGCCAATCCAGCCCCATGTCGAAATTGGAAGCAATTGCCACTGCATCGCGGTTGAAGCGCGAGTCTTCGCGCAGCTCGGGCGCACCGGGCTGAACGGTGCCGACGATGCGATCACGGCTGAACCATACGGCCGCGGCCAGCATGGCGAAGGAGAGAACAGTGATCACCACCGCATTGCGCCACTGCGCCACGCCAGCCAGCACGCGAATGACGCGCACGCGCGACTCTCGCTTGCTCATCGCTCGGCGCGCGTAGTCGTCAGAGAAATTGCAGTACGACGCGGCAACCGGCAGCATCACCAAGTTGGTGAAGACCTTATAGCCCACCCCCAACGAAGCCGTGATGGCCAGCTCACGGATCATGGGTATGGGAATAAGCAGCAGGGTAATGAACGAGATGAGCGCCGTCACTAGAGCCAGCACCCCAGGGACCAACAGGCCAGTGAAGCTGTCGCGCGACGCCTGCATGGTGGTTTTGCCATGAGCCAACCCGCGGACAATGAAGTTGATTTGCTGCACACCATGCGACACGCCAATGGCGAACACAAGGAACGGCACCAGCACTCCCAGCGGGTCGAGGCCGTAACCCATCAGCTTGAGGGTACCGAACTGCCAGATCAGCGAGGTCAGCGAGCAGATCACCGGCAGGATGGTCAGCCGCCATGAGTGGCAGTACCAATAGACTGCACCCAGTGTCAGTACCAGCGCCAAGGCGAAGAACTCGATGACGCTCTTGCCACCTTCGGCAATATCGCCGATCTGCTTGGCAAAGCCAATGATCTGGATCTCGAACCGGTCATCCTCAAATTTTTGGCGCAGCTGCTGTTCGAGCACCCTGTTGTAGGCGACGTAGTCGAGCCTGGTGCCGTCGGCGTTGGCCTCTATCAATTCGGCCACCACCATCGCCGCAGTCTGATCGCGCGAGACCAGCACGCCGACGTAGCCGCCTTGGCTGGTGGAGTTCTGAATGCCGGAGATGACCTCGGGCGTGAGCGCGTCGACCGTCACCGTGCCGGGGATCAGCGGCTCGGCACGAAAGCCCTCTTCGGTGATCTCGTTTACGAAGCTGTTGGGCGTCCACAGCGACTTGACGCTGCCGCGGTCGACGTTCGGCAGGAAGGTGACGGCCTGGGTGAGCTCGTACATCCGGGTCAGCGCCTCGCGGGTCCAAATGCTGCCCGAGCGCGCCTTGAGCACCACAGTGAGGCGATTTGTGCCCGGCAGCTGATTGCGGTACTTGTTGAGCGTTTCGACGTAGGGGTGACCGACAGGGATCTGCTTCTCGAAGCCGGCCTCCATATGCAACTGCAGGGCGAACCATGCCATCACGGCAGTGAACACGGCAAAAGCGACCAGCACCCAGGCGCGCCGGCTGAACAACCAAGCTTCTAGACGGGCGACCAGCGGTTTGAGGTTCATTGAATAAAACAAGTCAGTTGACCGATATAATTGGATCACGTCGCAGGCCTTCACAGACCTAACGTTTTCCCTGATGCAGAACACTTGTACGATCAAAGAGGTTTGGCTTTCCAGTGGAAAGTCGGACACTCGATCCGACGCAAGGCATCGGCGATGCATTTCTCTTTACACACCATCTTGAGTTCTCAAGCCAAAATACAAGTCATATGTATGACAATTATTGTCCGACTGTATTCGTAAATAGCGTTGCGTCCAGTGCGCGTAAGAACCGGGCACCCGATACCGCGCAGAAGTTGTTGAAGCATGCAGAGGCATGGGCGTGATCTCCCCATGACCCGGAACAGACGTCCGGCCCCGCGCTGGGCGTTGCCCGACGCCATCGCCGGAGCGAGGACTGCTTGTTGTCGCAGCGAAATGCAAGCTCATCGAGGCGGTATCGATGCTTGGTCCATGCGCCGACAAGACCAAACGCGCCTACGTCTCGGCAAAATGCCTCTGGCGCCTTCTATGCGGTACCCGGTGCGGTCTTCAGCTTCCGAGTCGGGAGAGGCGCGCGGTTCCCAACGCGTTCCTCGACACAGCGGGCGACGATCGGCGAAGTTGGCGCGGCACGCCGGTGCGCGACGGATAAGGTCTAGGGCAGCGTGCTGAGTGAGTGTCCGATGCATAAGCACCCGCGTGTCTTCTCCCGCGCGATGCAGGTTGGACGAGCTTGTTGCGCGACGGCTGGCACAGCGCGAGCGCGACCGAGCCTCGCAGCACAAGCACATTGGCAGGATCCACAGGGTCGAGAGAGAGCGGATTGCTATGGCACTCGACGGAGGGTTGGCAGAGAGGCTAACCGGTCGGCAGTTCGCGACGCATCGACGAATCGCCACGCCTGCGTCTCGTAGTCAAGGCGAACATCACGTCCTACATCGCCGCGGCTATCGACAATGGCCGCGGCGGTGTTGCGAGGGGGGCTGGCCGAATTTCGCTTTGAACGCGCTGGAGAAGTGCGCAGGCGACGCAAATCCGCATTGGAAGGCAACGTCGCCCACTGTGAGGCGCCGCCGTGCCGGGTCGGCCAACATTTGCTGAGCCGTTTCGAGGCGACATTGCCAGATCCATCCGGTAACGGTGCAGCCTTTGCCTGCAAACAGGCGATTCAGATGGCGCGGCGACAGGCAGACATGTCTGGCGACGGCTGCCGCATCGAGCCCGGCATCGGCAAGATGTTCTGCGATGTAGGTTTCAGCACATAGGCGCGCTACCTCTGATGAAGCGCCACTCCAGCCCACCCCAGAAGACTGTGTCAGAAGCGCCCGACATAGAACGCTGATCCTTTCGGCGGCCTTGGCAGCATCACGGGCAAGTGGCCGGTCAATGAAGTTGCGCAGGGTTCGATCCAATTCAGCGCGAAAGCTCTGGCCACCTTGCCGCGCGAAATCGAACTTGGTGGGCCCCGTCGGCAGAATGGATGCGTCTTCGTCCAGCAGCAACGGCGCCGGCAGATCAACCAAGAACTGTCGAGCCCTGCGAGAAAACCCGCACAGGTAAGGATCGGATGTCCGGTACGCAAGCACGTCACCGGCCTGCGCCGTAATGCAGCGCCCCTTCTGGTAGAAAAACGCCTCGCCCTCGACCACCATGGCAATGAAGACGGAATTCTTCGGATGGCGCCGCAACAATGCAGGGGTCCTTTCGATGACGTGCTCGTTGCCGGCCACGTCGGCCACTCGCAATGATCCCAGGTCGAAATTCCGCTCCGTGGCCTCCAGGCCCTCGCCGGCATAGCTGGTGCATCGCAATCCGATCAGCTCGGACGCATTGTGGGCCTCCCAGAAGCCGACTCGCTCATGCGGCGGCACCAAGTCGGTGGAGACTTTGCATTGGGGCACCGTGATTGGCATGGAACTCATCGCTGGGCTCGTGGTCGTCTGAATGCGCCGATGCTACGCACAGTGGGCGCGGACAGCGAGTGGGAATACACCAGAACGGATGTCCAAATGGAGAAAAGAATTCGTCCATCCAGCGATAACGGGCCTTGGCGGGCCTCTCTAGACTGCCTGCATCACATCACAAACGGAGACAACGATGCAGCATTCCCTCCCCGAGGAGTTTTGGCGGGACATCGCGCCGATCGCGAACGTTTTCAAGCCCGATGCCAAGCCTGAGGTGCATATCGCCAATGCAGCCACCGACGACGGCCGCTTCTACGTTCCAATCAGTGAGACCGTTTCATCTCGCCCTCTTTGGATTTCCCCCAGTGAGAACAAGTGGGCCGATATCTTGCGCGCCGAAGGGCCAGGGGTGATCAATCGCCACTACCATCCGCACGAGGTATTCGCCTTCACCTTGTCTGGCAAGTGGAGTTATCTGGAGCATGAGTGGACCGCCGAGGCTGGCGACTTCGTCTATGAGACGCCTGGCGAGAGTCACACGCTGGTTGCGCACCACCATCCAGCACCGATGAGGGTCTTCTTCATCGTGAAGGGCCCCCTCATCTGGCTGGACGAGGCAGGCAAATCGGTCGGGCACTTCGACGTGCACGATTACATCGAGTTGGCCCGGGCGCACTATCAGAAGGTGGGGCTTGGCGCGGCCTACGTCGATACTCTGTTCCGGTAAGGCGACGAGCCGATCCGATGGTTATGCGGCCGACCTTCTTTCGGCTACGTTCGCTCGGCGACGCAGACGGGTCTCTCGCCCGCCACGGTCGTTCTGTGCATCACCCTGAGATGCCCGTCGTAGCCGCCGCCGGCGTTGTGCAGGGTGCAGCGGTTGTCCCAGATGGTCACCATGTCCTGGCTCCACTTGTGGGCGTAGACGTACTCATCCTGCGTCGCGTGCGCATAGAGAAACGCAAGGACGTTGTCCGACTCCGCTTGGCTCAGCCCTTCGATGCCCAAGGTGTATGTCGGGCTGACGTACAGCGCCTGACGGCCCGAGACGGGATGCGTACGAACCACGGGGTGGCAGAAGGTCTTCTCGGCCTCCACCCCCGTGACGATCTTCATCGAGCGGCTCTCTGACTCGTTCGCGAAAACGCCCGCTCGCCCGTACGGTCGAGCTGCGGAATGAATGGCGGTCAGGCTGCACAACCACTTCTGCATCGTCGGCGACAACGCGTCGAACGCGCGGGCGCAGTCGGCGAACAGCGTGTCGCCGCCCACGGGCGGGGTGACCTTGGAGATGAGGATGGTCGCAGCCGGCGGCTGCTCCTGGAAGCTCCAGTCCGAATGCCAGGCGGCACCGAAGTTGACGGCCTTCTCCTCAGCCGTGCGACGCAACTCGAGCACATGCGGATGGCCTTCGAGTGGCTTGATGAACGGGTCGACACCGAACTCGCCGAACTGAAGCGTGAACGCTTCGAGCTGCTCGATGGTCAGCGGCTGGTCGGGAAAGTACAGCACGGCCTGCCGTGCGAAGGCCGCGTTCAGCTCGGCGCGTGTGGCGCCCGACATGGGCTGAGACAGATCCAGTCCGGTGACTCGGGCGCCAAAGCCCGTCGGTCTGGGGCTGACATTGATGGTGGTGTGGGAAGTGAGGCTCATTGGTTGTCTCTGATAGGCATCACGTGATGCAAGCCCATGCTAGGGACGACTGGCCGCCTTCTTTTGGCTTGATCCGCCAAACGCTTGTTTCTCCACGCCAAACCTCAAATTCCGGCGGCGTCAACGGGCGCTGGAACCGCTTGCTAGAGCATCTTTGTCGGCAGGTTGAACGCCCGCGCCCCCGGCATGTTGCCCAGCGCAAGCTCCTTGCGCAGGCTGCTCGGAGAGGTACCCCAGTGCGCGCGCACCGCGTGCGACATCGCGCTCAGGTCCGCATAGCCGAGCGCCTCCGCGATGTCGGCGAGCGATTGCGAAGGGCTGCCGAGCAGGCGAATTGCTTCTTCCATGCGCGTGGCTTCGAGCACCCGACGGTAGCTGGTGCCGCGGACCTCCAGCCGCCGTTGCAGGGTCCGCACACTCATGCAGAGCGTGTTGGCCACCACGCTGCATTCGGCGCCCGCGAGACCGTGCGACAGGATGGCCGCCTGGACATGGTCCACCAGCGACTCGGTGCGGCTTTGCGCATGAAGCAGGTCTTGCGCGCGGCTCAATGCCATCTGCAGCAGGTGAGGGTCCGCCGCGGCGAAAGGGGTGTCGAGGTCGGCGCATGAGAAGTCCATGTACGGACAACCGTCGCTCTCCCCCACATCGCAGTCCAGCAACTGCTCGTAGTCGCGGCGCACCGACGGCGTGGCGCCGGGCAATGCAAGGGCCGACGGCCGAAGCTGGAGCGTGCGGCAATGGCGCAGCAACCGCAGTGTGCCCGCGAACACACTGTCGATCTGGGCTGCGTGCATGACCACGGGGCTGGGCTTGACGTTGTAGTTCAGCCGTAGGCCGTCGTGCCGCGCGATCAGGTCGAAACGGCCCGAGTTGCTGACCAGGCTCTGATAGCGCACCGCATTGATGAGGCTGTGCCGCAGGTCGGGGCTGTGAATGGCCACCCAAGCCGACACGTTCATGGCCTGCAGCGGAAGATTGAGCCCCACGCGCAGGCCTAGCAGCGGCGAGCCGCCGACCTTCATGGCCTGATGCCACAGCCGACGGACAGCCACCATTTTCAACGGCCGCGTGGGGTTGCGCTCGGTGACCTCTTTCAACCACTGGGCATCCGCCAGCAGGCGCATGGGGATGTTCTGCGCCTCGAACTGCTCGAGCACGCTGATCAGCCAGGTTCCCAGAACGGTGTCCGTGTTGGTCATGCCAAAGAGTATGGCCGCGGCGCGGCGGCGGCAGTCGCCAACGCATCTTCATGTCGTTTCATCACAAATTTGTGGCGTACCGCTACATTCCGGCGCAGGCACGGGTCGGCAAGATTCTCCTAGCACCGGGCAGCTGCCAACAGCGAGCGTCACGGTGCAATCACAACTGATGGAGACAACGATGATTCGAATTCCTGCCCCGCCGGCCCACGGCACCGGCACGCCCGCCATGCCGCGCGGCCTGCGCTGCCTCTTGCACGTCCTTGGCGCCGTGCTGCTCGCAGGCGCGGCGATCTCGCATGCGCAAGCGCCCGCGGGCCGCATGTCCAGCATGGTGGTGGCCTATCCAGCGGGCGGGCCGGCCGACGTGACGGCCCGGCAGCTCGAGCCTGCGATGCGCAGATCTCTTGGCCAAGGCTTCATCATCGAGAACCTCCCCGGTGCCAGCGGCGCCATTGCGATCGACAAGGTGCTGAAGGCCCCGAAAGACGGGCAAATGACACTGTTCGCCGATGCGAGCAACGTGATCCTGGCGCCCATGGTGCTGGCCGCCGTTCGCCACAAGCCCGATCAGCTGCGACTTGTTGGCATGGCCAGCCGCACGCCGCTGGTGCTGGTCAGCGGCCTTCAGAACAGCGCGCGCACGCTGCCCGAGCTGATGGCATCGGCACGCAAGGCAGGCGCCCCGCCGCTGACCTATGGAAGTTTTGGCGCGGGCTCCATGCCCCACCTGGTGAGCGAAGACTTCGCTGGGCGCCAGCGCATCGAGATGACACACGTGCCCTACCGCGGCTCTGCGCCGCTCGTGCAAGACCTGATCGGCGGGCAGGTGCAATTGGCGTTCCTGCCGGTTGGCGGAAACACAGTCGACCTGATCTTGCAAAAGAAGCTCAAGGCGTACGCGGTGACGTCCGACCACCGTGTCGCGCGGTTGGCCGATGTGCCAACCGTGGCCGAGACCACAGACCTGCAGAACTTCAACTTCGAGATGTGGGGCGGCGTGTATGTGCCGCGCGAGGTGCCCATCGACGTGGCGATCCGATTGAACAAGGCCGTGGACGAAGCCTTGCAGGATCGCGACTACCAGCGCCAGACCGAGATGGCTGGCGCCACGGTCGGGGCGCGCATGAATCTGGCAGAACTCGACACCTTCTTCAAATCGGAGGTCACCAAGTTCACGCAGATCGCGCGCTCGATCAAGCTTGAGCCGCAATAGCCCAGCGTCCGTCGAGATACCACCCTTCCCTGTCCCCCCGCTCCGGCCGACTTTGCTCCGGCGCGAACTGCGCGGTGCCGCGCGCTCTTTCCCCCTCCGTTCTTTCTAACCCGGGAGCTCCCCATGATCCGTGTCACCGTGTCCTATCCGGCCACCGCAGGCCAGCGCTTCGACCACGACTGTTAGTGCCGATGCAATCTTGACCAGCTAAACCGCAAAGTGCCAATCCAATATTGACCAGGGTGTTCCACTGACCTGCTGAGAATTTCAGCAGGGATTCAAGGTGATCACCATGGACATGATTGGCAAGGTCAGGCGCATGAGGCTGCGCGACCAACTCTCTCTCAGCGAGATCGCAAAGCGCACGGGCCTGTCGCGCAACACGGTCAAGAAGTGGCTCAAGGCGCCCGGCGATGTTGTGCCGAAGTACGAGCGGGTGAAGTTCGATGGCAAGCTCACGGCATTCGAGCCGGCCCTGCATCAAGCACTCACAACCGACAGCCATCGCCCCAAGCAGGGACGGCGCAGCGGCCGTGCCTTGTTTGCTCAGATACAGGCCCAGGGCTACCGCGGCGGCTACAGCGCCGTCACCGACTACATCCGGCGCTGGCGGGTGGAGTCAGCAGCCAGTCCGGCCAAGGCGTTCGTTCCGATGAGCTTCGAGCTGGGCGAGGCCTTCCAGTTCGACTGGAGCGTCGAAGCCATGGTCGTCGGCGGCGTGTTCTACAACGTGCAAGTTGCGCACCTGAAGCTGTGCGCCAGCCGTGCTTTCTGGCTGGTGGCCTACCCCAGCCAGGGCCATGAGATGCTGTTCGACGCGCACACACGCTCGTTCCAGGCACTCGGTGGCGTCACCCGGCGCGGCATCTACGACAACATGCGCACCGCCGTGGACAAGGTGCAGCGTGGCAAGCAGCGCACCGTCAACGCGCGATTCGCGGCCATGTGCAGCCACTACCTGTTCGACGCCGACTTCTGCAACGTCGCCTCGGGCTGGGAGAAGGGGGTGGTCGAGAAGAACGTGCAGGACAGCCGCAGGCGCATCTGGATCGAAGCCGCGACCCGTCGCTTCGGCTCGTTCATCGAACTCAATGCCTGGCTGAGCGAGCGGTGTCGTTCGGTGTGGAGCGACACCACGCATCCGATCCACCGACAGTTCACCGTGGCCGAGATGTGGGAGTTGGAGAAGCCTCACCTCATGTCCATGCCGGCCCCCTTCAACGGCTACGTCGAGCGGCTGGCCCGGGTCAGCAGCACCTGCCTGGTGGCCGCCGCGCGCAACCGTTACTCCGTGCCGTGCGAGTGGGCCGGCCACATCGTCAGCACCCGCGTCTATCCCGAACGAATCGATGTGGCGGCCGCAGATGCCGTCGTAGCCAGCCATGCCCGGCTGCCGGGCAGTGGCCAGACCAGCTACGACTGGCAGCACTACATCGACCTGGTGCAGCGCAAACCGGGCGCATTGCGCAATGGCACGCCGTTCCTGGACCTTCCGGCGCCGTTGCTGCGTTTGCGCCAGTCGCTGCTCAGGCACCCTGGAGGAGACCGGGTCATGGCACAGGTGCTGGCCGTGGTGCCGCAGGCTGGGCTGGAAGCGGTGCTGGTGGCCATCGAGCTGGTACTCGAAGGCAGGGCCCCCAGTGGCAGCATTAGCGTGGAGCACGTGCGCAACGTGCTGGCCCGCTTGAACAACCCGGCCACGCCAGCGCAGGCGCAGACGTCCTTGCAACTCACCCAGGCGCCCAAGGCCGACACCGCGCGTTATGACCGGCTGCGCCCCACCCACACGGACCATGAGCAGGAGGTCGATCATGCGTGAGACCTCCATCGATGTACTGGCCCAACTGAAGGCGCTGCGGCTCAACGGCATGGCCACGGCCTGGGCCGATCTGACGGAGCAAGGTGGCGATACGACCCTGGCCGCATCACGCTGGCTGGTGGAGCACCTGCTACAGGCTGAAGATGCTGATCGGGCGATGCGCTCCATCGCCCACCAGATGAAGGCGGCGCGCTTCCCGATGCACCGCGACCTGGCTGGGTTCGACTTCACCGTCGCGCAGGTCGACCGCGCGTTGATCCAGAAACTGGCGGACCTCTCGTTCACGCAGGATGCGCAGAACGTGGTGCTGGTCGGCGGCCCAGGCACCGGCAAAACCCACCTGGCCACGGCGCTGGGAATTGCTGGGCTCACCCGGCACGCCAAGCGAGTGCGGTTCTACTCCACGGTCGATCTGGTCAATGCCCTGGAGCATGAGAAGAGCCAGGGCCGTGCCGGACGCATCGCCATGAGTCTGGTGCGCATGGATCTGGTCGTGCTCGACGAGTTGGGCTACCTGCCCTTCAGCCAGGCCGGTGGCGCCTTGTTGTTCCACCTGCTGTCCAAGCTGTACGAGCACACCAGCGTGATGATCACCACCAACCTGACGTTCGCGGAGTGGTCCACGGTGTTCGGCGATGCCAAGATGACCACTGCGTTGCTGGATCGCTTGACCCATCACTGCCACATCATCGAGACGGGCAACGAGTCCTACCGCTTCCGCCACAGCACGCACGAAGCCAAGGGGCGCATCAAGACCCGTGAGCAGACCAGGAAAGCAGCAGCGGCACAGTTAAGCGAGGGCTCGCAGGAGGGGGCCTCGCCTGACGGCTCGGGAATACCAACTACCAGTTCAAAAAAAGGAGGTGCAACCGAACCATCCAACCTATAGTTATCCACAGCTGGCTTCTAATGGAACCAGCTTCAGCCCCTGGTCAATGTTCGACTGGCACTGCTGATCACGATTGCACTGGCGCTAACAATGCTGCGAAAAATCGGCCCGGCCGGGCCGGTCAACGGATGCAGGTCCCGAAGGATTTCCATCGCTTGCCGCGGCAGCGGCACCAGGTGTGCCGGCGTGCGGCTGTCCCGCTTCTGCCATTCGCGCAGCTTCATCTTCTCGGGCGGGCAGCGCCACAGTTCATCGTCGAGATGGATGTCCTCCCATTCAGCAAGGCGCAACTGGCCTGGGCGCTGGAAGATCACCGGCGCGAGCCGCAGCGCGCAGCGTGTGATGAAGGCACCGTTGTAGTCGCGGATGTCACGCAGCAACAGCCCGAGCTGCGCGGGATCGGTGATGGCGGCGTAGTGCCGGCTGCGCGGCGCCGGCAGGCCGCCGGTGTTCTTGTTGACGAAGTTTCTGGACGGCTCCAGGGCGCCAACGTCCACCGCATGCTGGTACACGTGCTGCACCGCCTCGCGCACGCGCTGGGCCGTCTCCAGGTTGCCGCGGTCCTTGATCCGGTGCAGGCATCGCACGATCTCGGTGGGGCCGACCTTCTCGATGGGCCGGTCGCCCACCCAGGGGAAGACGTGGATCTCCAGGTGCCGGATGACTTTGCCGGCGTAGCCGCTCGACCATTGCCGGTCTTTCCTAGCATTGGCCACCCAGGCGCGTGCCAGCAGCTCGAAGGTATTCAGCGCAGCGACGCGCTCCTGCTCTTCTCGTTGCCGACGAACCTCCTTGAGGTCCTGTCCGCCCGCGCGCAGGCTGCTGGCCTCATAGGCCTTGGAGCGCGCTTGCGCCAGCGTCACCGCCGGGTACGGCCCCAGCCCGAGCTTGACGGTCTTCCCGTCCTTGTCGTATCGGTAGATCCAGGCCTTCCCACTGCTGCGCACGCGCAGGAACAGGTTGTCGCCATCGTTGAGGAAGAATTCCTTCGGCCCAGGCTTGGTCGCCTTGATTTGCGTCTCGCTCAGCAGTCCCATTTCGTACCCCGTACCCCCGAGGGGCGTTTTTCATGGGATCACTCTAGGGTACGGCCCGGGGTACGGGCAAACGCGGGATGTAACGGAACGACTTGGGACGTTGTGAGCGACATTTCGGAGCTAAGTCCTTGTCGCACAAATGAAAACGCCTAGTCTGGAGGGACTAGGCGTAGAGTGATTGGTGGCCTGGGGCGGAATCGAACCACCGACACAAGGATTTTCAATCGAAAACTTTGTGTGCAGCGCGTTCGGAACCAAACGCAATTCCTAACAAAATCAAGCACTTGGACAGCATTCAAAAACAGTAGCTCACTGTCAAACGCAGTCGTCCGCACCTGTTCCACCCTCCACATTGCCAATTTTGTGACAGTGTTTTGGGCTCGGTAGATTGTACCCGTACGGCCCCCCACCCGCTCCCTGTCCGCGCTCTTCAGACTTCCCAGGGCAATGACCGGTATAGCACCTGCACGGCCGTCATTGCTTCGTCAAACGGCGGCAGGTCTCCGTCGATGTCGTCGACCAGGCTCTCGTACCCTTTTCGGGCCAAGAGGATGACCTGTTCATCGTCCAGGGAATCTTTCGTGGGCTCGATTTGCTTGGAGCGACACGACTGCAAGAGTACGTCGTGGATGTTCTGAAGGTCCTGCCCCGACAGTGCCATGGAGGACTGCAACAGCAAATGGATGTCATAAACGTCTTGTCTGCGATTGCGCCGACGGATGGGCTGCTGCAGCAAGGAACGCAGTTTCTCCGCCACCACGTTATGCAGGCTATATGACTGGATGGTCACCCCGCCATCGAGCTCCAGCACCTCGACGTCCACCACAGCCTCGTTGTAGCTGTAATCAATCTCCACGATAAGGGGCGACTGCCCTGCTTCCAGGCGCTGCATGGCCGCTGGTTTGGTCGCATCTGCATAGCCGACCTTGAGCTTGAGACTCTGGTGGGTCCTGTTTTCTCCCTTGGGCTGCACCTGATGAGATTGCAGTTTGCAGGCAGTGGCATAGGGCAAGCGGTCGGCAGCCAGCACCAGCTGCCGCTCAAATTCCTGCACAAGCTCCTCAGCCTGCGCTTCCCGATAGACGTCCGCCGTCGAAAAGTCGATGTCCCGGGTGAATCGGGTGCTTGCATAGCGAATGGCCATGAGCAGGCCACCTTTCATCACCATCTTGGTCTGAAGGCTGCGCGACTGACCAATGGCATCCAGAATGGTATGCACGGCCTCCCGAAATCGTCGCTGGGGCGCATCTGCCTGCTCCACCCACGCGGACACATCCACTTCGTTCACATCAGTCTCCTGTTTCTTCTTGGTTTTGCAGGGACGGAACGTTCACGGACAGCATCCATTTTTGCGAGAAGCTGGCTGCGTATTCGCCCTGGGGGTCCAGCATGCGCGAGCCGCCCCGTTGCACCGCCTTCAGCCAACCTTCCAGCATGGGATGCTCCAGTTTGCAGACTTCATCGAGCAGGAATCCAGCACGCACCTTGTCGATGGACTGGCCATGGCGGTCCACTTCCTCGACTATCAAGGAGAGGTAACGGGCTGCATACTCGCGGTAGGTGTCAATCACATGCTGGATGCCACCGCAGTTGTCGGGTTCTCGCAGCATGTCCAGGAAAGTCCGTCCCAGGGTCGCTACCCGGAGGGGGGGTGATTTGATGATTTTGAAAGCCCCGCGCTTGGACCGCCGCAACAGGTGAACGCGCACGCCCTCCACGGAGGAAAACGGCAAGAACCGCAGAACGGGGAGCTTGGCGGCCAGATAGTCATCGTGGCGGGAGCCCAGGTCCTTGCGCATTTTTTCTGCTGCAAGGGTTTTCCACTCGGCTGCGGGAGGTGTGCAAAGGAACAGCGTCTTCGGAAACCGGTCCGTGAGGCCATGAAACTCCATGGCACTCAGATGTGAGACATATGCAAAGGGGTCCACGGAGCATGCCACCTCTGCTGGCGGCGATTTGTGGCGCCCGAACAGATGAAAAACGGTGGCGCTCTTGAATTCCTTGCTGGGACTCAGCAATTTGTAGGAGCTCAACCTGCCCACCACCGCGTCATACAACGCCGGCGTCGTTGTGGAGTCCTGCTCACCGCCCAGCTCAAAGAGCAGCGTACCCAGCTCGTAGTCCGTCAGGACAGGCCTTGGCCATGCCGAAATGCGGTCGGCGATAGCTCCGGCCACCGCATCTACCTGAGCAAGAATTTTCGAATGGTCGGCTGGCACTGGTACAATCTCCGTCCTAAGGACGGAGATTGTACCAGTGCCATGACGAAAATGCAGCACACTGCAAATTTGTGGCTTTTTTGCGACAGTTGCGTACAGTTACAATACGTCCTGAGGACGTATTGTAACTGTACGCGCATCGCTAACATCTGTGTCCAATTCACTGGGCACCACAAGCTGCGCCTTCAGGCTTTTGTGTCGCCTAAACACCGCTTCCAGGTCGCTCGCTACGGTTCTTCATGTGTCGGCGCTTGAGCCCGCGCTGGTTGATGCAGGGACGCTCGCTCGTACAAAAAATCTTCACTGACGCATAAGCCACCGACGAAAAGTCGTGCCAAGAATTCCGTAGAGGCGCGACGACGAGTTCGCCGCCCCGGTGACGCGTATCTCAACTTGATGGCCCCCTCTGACAGGCTCACCTCCGCAGGGATGGATACGGCCTGGAAGTTGTTGTGGTCAAAAACGGCTCCGATAGCCACAAATATCTCCCTTGTGTCGCACAGTTCCGTGCAAGTCAGCAGAACTTTTATGTTCGCACATTGGTGCGTCGGCTAGCCCCTCATGGTCCGGTAACCCTGGTCAACAGCGGCCAGTGCCGCTGGAATCCACGCGGATAAGTCCTCGGCATCTTGGCGCGACTGAAAGAGTACGAGTAAATACGCGTCGAGAGGACGGACGTACAACGGCGGGGTTTGCAGGGGACAGTTGACGCGCTGAAACCAGTCGTCCCCCATCACGCAAGGCATCCAAAAATGGGGCCAGACGTCTGAGTGACGCAAATCACCGGCTTGCCCCTGGAATTCGAATGTCTTGTCTTCAAGACACACCACCAAAACTTTCATATGGGCCCCTCCCATCAGATTGGGCTGTCGCTTTCCGCCCCAGCGCGCCACTCATGCTGATGTTCGACTGGGCGCCAAGGTACTTCTACATTCCTGGCTTGCGCCTACGTGGTCAAACAACGTTGAGAGTCACCACCAACCTGCGGGCTCAGGCACAGCAATTGTCGCGAGAAGAAAACCCCAATAAATACAACCACTTCGACCATAAAATAACGCCAGGTACTTTTAATTACCCAATGTAAACGGGTGCTCAATCAAATTACCGTCAGACGGGCCCCCTTCTCAATCTGAGCAACCACCGTGTCAGTTGCGACCAACCCGCGCCACTCCGCTGGTTCGTACAAAGAAAAGTTCAGTGGGCGCATCAGTTTTACTTCGACACTTTGCAGCGCCGCAGATAACTCGATGAACGGCGCACTGCCGATGACGATAAGGTCAATATCGCTCATAGCGTTATCGGTGTCGTCACGGCGCAGCGGTTGGAAAATCGTGTGTGTCTGCATTTCGTCATGTCCTCAGGACGTGATGCCGAACTTGGCGGAAAGCTTAGCAATCCGCTGTTCACGCTTCACCTCGGCCGCGTGTGATTCATCGGTTGCCAGATCGGGGCGCACCGCAACCGATGTGCAATAGCGCTCGCTCATGCGGACCAGGCCCACCAGCTCGCTCAGTTCCTTGCGCATGTTCTCGAAAACCATAGAGCCCCATATTCCGTTTCAATCTTCGCCTGGGTCAGATCCAACGTAGTCGGATCAATGACCAGGGCAGCACTCGCTTCTATGTGCTTGACCACATCAGCCTCGCTCAGACCCTATACATCCAGTACGCGAGTTGCCAACTGGTGCTCAAGGCCACCTACTGAGCGCTGCTGAGAGCTTGCACCCTAGAGGCTCATGAATGCCCGCGAGGGGAAGGCAATGGCAGGGAGTACCTTGCTTACCCATTGCGGGGCGGGAAAGCGCCCCATCGAGACCCGTCACATCGACGCCCGCGCGATCCGCAATGGCGTCAAGACCAGGAATGGGGATTCCCTTAGGGTACGGACAGGTAGCCAGTACCGCGCCGTTTCGGTACCAGCACATGAACGTTGCTCGCCGCCTACGACTAGAGCAGCACGAGATGACTGCTTTGCAAGGCCTGGCTCACGGCTACTCAGTCTTTGGGAACCAGTTTCTGATGTCGTCGTAGTCCTGGTGAGCCCCAAGGGTGACAACCGAATCGACGTGGTGTTCCTGAGTGTTCAGGTAGGGGACATTGATGGTGCCGCCCTCCACGAGCTGGCACAGCAACGCGTCCTCGTCCATGTTCAGGAGAAGCCTGCACTGAAGGGGTCGGCTTGAGTAGATGCCGCATCCATTATCCTTCAGGAAGGTACAGGGCTTGCCAAACGCTTCCTGCGTTGCCGCCTTGTAGCTCTCGCTGTCCTCATCCACGTTGGCCATTGTGTACTTCCCTGCCAACAGGTTCATCGGCGCCCCGGTTTCCTTGGCGATGACCAGGGCCTCGGCTCTGGAGATCATCACGGCGATATGGCAGCAATGTGAGCACCCCTTGCGGCATGCCGCCAACGGCGCAGCACTGCCCGTGACGCTATCAGCCGCCTTGCGCAGCCATGTCACCCGCTTGGCCACGGTGCCGGCCTTGGCAGCTTGGTCGAGGAGCCGGGATTCCTGCCTGCGATCCACACCTTTGAGCGTCTGCAGCTTGGCCTCCACGCGTTCGTGCAGGCCCTCCCAACGGCGCTCGATGCGCTCCATGACCTCGGGGGTTGGGGGTTGAACCTGCCCACCGGGCACCAGGAATTCACTGTCGGCCGTCATGGCTTTGCCCCTTCTCCAATAGGTTCGAGGCCTTCAGTCTGTACTCATCCACAAGGCCTTTGAGCTTCGCAATCGCTACAAGCCCCAAGGCATTAGCCAGCACCTCGGCGCGGGTCGCCAGGGCCTCAACCCTCTCCACCTTGTTGCCCAGCGCGATTGCTTTCTCCTTCGGGTTGATCTCTTTAAGGCTGTCCTCCAAAGTCTGCTTTCGCAGAAGCTCCTCATCGGTGATGTTGGCCAGGCCATCCAGCACTTCGAGCTCATATGGCACGTAAGCAAAGTCGTCCTCGCTGTCCAGGCAGGCACGCGCACAGCGAGTGTCAAATATCGACAGTGCCGACAGCTCCTTGGATGACTCTCTACCTTGCTGCCATACAAATTCATCAATCTGGCTATTCACACATACTGTGAAAGTTGTCTGAGCGTTACCCATTTTTGCTCCAGCCACGTTGGCGTTGGGGAGGATGTCGTGACTGATCGCGAGCCCTGCACGTTTGAACACCCGTGAGTACCCAGACTTTCCGCTTCCGTCGGCGCCATAGATGACCGTCAAGCCCTTGGCTTCAGCTTCCAATTGTTGGTTTTCAGCGATGGCGTTTACGTTGCGCATATTCTTGATGACCAGCCACTTGGTCTCTGTCTCAGCCTGGATCTGCGTCGGTATCTGGCCTTCTGCAAGCGGCAATGGATCCCTTGTCTCTAAATCAGGTAGGCCATGTGCTCACCTTGAGCAGCTCGTAAAGGTCATCTTGATCGGCGGGGACAAGCTCTTTCTTGGCCAGCAAGCGCGCCACAGCGTCACTCTGCCAGGCCTGGAGCCCTTTTGTCCAAGCCAATAGTTCCTGCATCAGCGCCATGCGCGCCCGTCTTGTTGGTCCTGCGATTCAGTTTACCTACTGAGACTGGATCTATTGGGAGTTCAGTAGCCTTCTTGAGCGTGAGAGACTGACCTCAGGGGTGGACATGGAGAAAACTGGCACGCTGGGCGGAAAAAGCATCTTCGCTCGGCCCGCCTGAATGGAGTTGCCGCTTCCGCCGCCCCTCCACTATCTGCTGAAGCTCGCCACCGGGGTCAGGCTCTAAGAAACCGCAATGCCTTGATTTGGTCAATGGCGTTGGTGATATAGCACTCCGCGGGGCCTCAACCCATTGCATTCACCAAAATGATGAGCTGCTTGAGGCCCCTAGCCTTTCAGTCAGTCTTGATGGCATGCACTGCCCGTTGAGGCCCAACGCATTGCTACGCATGCTCTTACCCACCTTGTGTCGATGCAATTTGGTTCCTCGGCCAGTTCAATGAGCAGGATGACCTGAGTTACAGACGATCGTGGAAGTATCTGGCGCCGGGGCTTTACCGCAATGACGCTTCGCCTTTGATCCACCGCAAGCTCTCCATCTCGACGGCACCTGCACAACATTTCATAAAAGCCAGTGTTGCGCCAAACAGAGCAACCCCAACCACAACGCCCAAGAACTTTCAGCGCTGAAAGTTCACCCTTCGCCCTTGCACCCAGCAAATCCCTAAAAACAAAATTAAAATATATACATGACCATATAAATTCCAAAAAAAGAAATTAATTCGCCGACCGACCCTTCGCACACACCGGCGACGTCACGTCATGCCTTATCTTTCGGCGCCCAAAACCCACAACCAACACACCATCACCACACAACTGCACCGCTCGCCAGTTAGCACAAAGAAAATCCCGATCAGCAACCACCCTTACGTCAGCTTTCAGCGCTGAAAGTCAGACCACAAGTACAACTCCGTCGCTACAGAAGTTACGCCACCGATAGCATGTTTTTGATAAGAATTAATGGAGATTAGTTATGAATTTGTGGTGATTTTCATCTGCGAATAGTACAATCCCATTCGCAAAGAATTCGGCGAGACTTTCAGCGCTGAAAGTCAGCCAACCTATCAGGAGTAGGCAATGACAGCAAAAGTGGTCACCGTGTTTAACCAAAAGGGCGGCTGTGGCAAAACAACCATTGCGATGAGCCTCGCCGGATCATTCGGGCTTCGCGGATATTCGTCACTTGTCGTAGACATGGACCCGCAGGGGACTGCCAGCCGCTGGGCAACTGCCGCCCCTGAAGAGCGGCCATTTCCAGCTTCTGTGATCAGTCTTGCTCCGATGGAGGGAAAGATGCACAGAGAAGTAAAAAATCACATCGATAAATTTGACGTGATTTTCGTAGATTGCCCGCCGGCAATGAATTCTGCAGCTCCCACTTCGGCCATGTTGATCTCTGACTTGGCTCTCATACCGTTGGTCCCAAGCCCGGCGGATATCTGGGCGGCGGAGTCTGCTAAGAAATTGGCTGAGGCAGCGCAGGCCAACAACGAAGAGCTTGTCGCACGGGTCGTTGCTAACATGGTCCAGCGCTCTACTTCGTTAGCCAAAGAGCTGCTTGAATTATTGGACGAAGATAAAGACTTTCCTCTTCTAAAAGCGTCCCTGGGTTCGCGTGCGGCATTTAGAGAAGCCCAGATTCTTGGGTCAACCGTTCATCAAGTTCCACGCGCCACCGTTGCAGTGGAAGAGGTGGAGTTGATGGCAGAGGAAGTGCTTCACCTTTTGAATCTTCCCTCGCGCAAAAAATAAGGACAGAAGATGATTTCCAAAGTCGACCGAAAAGCCGCCATGCGAGCGTCCCTCTCAGCAGAGAAGCGGGATGTAAATGCGCGGTTTGCCGCAGCAGATGCCGTGCTTTCCGAGCGTCCAGGTGGTCTTGGAGGTGTAGCCCCCCCCTCTGTCGCCTTCGATGACGCACCGGCTGGTCGGACTTTCAGCGCTGAAAGTCTCCTCCCAGCGCAGCAGCGAATTGTGGCCGCCCCTATCGATAGAGTGCACGAAAACCCGCTGAATGCCCGTCACATCTATGATCCTGACATCGTCAAGGAGCTGGCGGCGTCAATTGCAACTCGTGGCCAACTCGTTCCAGCGTCCGCAATCGCGCATCCTTCTATTCCAGGTGACTACCTGCTAATCGATGGCCACTACCGGAAGAAGGCGCTGGCTGCAGCTGGTCAACACAGCATCAACCTGGTGATCCGCCCACACGAGGGTGATCTCGAACTCTATCGCGTGAGTTGGGTGCTCAATGAGGAGCGTAGCGCGCAAAGTCCCTTGGACAATGCATTCGCGTGGAGAAAGTTGCTTGATAAGGGCCTGGTCCAAACTGAGTTGCAGATCGCTGAGCTCTTGGGCGTGTCGCTATCGACGGTGAACAAGACCATAGCGTTGCTAAACCTTCCGACTGCTGTGCTCGACCGAATGCGCGATCGGCCAGAGAAGTTCGGCGTATTCGTTGGCTATGAGATCACGCTTGCCGCCAAGAAGGTGAGCGAGACCGAAGTGCTTGCATTGGTAAATCGCATCATAGAAGAAGATCTGTCGTCGCGGGAGGTTGGTGCGATACGCGCAAAACTCGATACTGGCGATAAGCGCAAGCCCAAAGAAACATCGCGCCAATACAAGATCCAACACACTGGCCAACAGATCGGATTCCTAAAGGAATGGGACTCAGGAAAGGTCTCACTTGAGGTCGTGCTTGCCGACCCAAAGGAGAGGGCGGCACTCGTTGCCGAACTAAGAACCCGATTTGGCCTGGCTGACTGATCGAGAACTCAGTCAAAGGTGAGCCTCTACAGGGAGAGAAAAACGCTCCCTAAGAGGATAAAGGGCCCATAGGGCGGTCTGAATACTCCGTAAAGACGCGAAAAGGGGGTGACTGTCCTTCCCACCTCAAACCGAGGCCTTTGATAGCCCGTATCGACCCCTTCTGCTCTGTAAGGTGAGTCTTTACGGGGAGTGTCGATCCACCATTGTTTCAGCAGTTGGCCTACACATCCGTCACCACCGCCGGAGTGCAGTGCCAGAGATGACCGGTATACGTCAAACATCAAAAGGTGAGCCTTTTCAGGGACCAGTCGCAGCCGTCAGCGCGCAGGACTAGGGGAGGGCATTCGGACACCCTGATATGGATTAAGGTGAGCTTTTACGGGGGGCCAAAGCCAAGTCTGGAGACCGGAGCGGAGTGCTTGCAGTCTGCATTCGGCGGAACATCACGCTGAAGCAGGCAAAAGCGCGATATGGACGCCTACTTCATTGAGTCAAAGTGCATGTAACGGTCAAAGGTGAGACTCAACAGGGACTCGAAGAGGCAATCTCATGAGATTTCAGAGAATAGAAGTGCGTACTCACACTCTCGGAATAGCCCATAAAACTCTATCTTGCTGAAAAGGTGAGCCTCATCAGGGACCATCGCGGATGATGGTTCTAATAAGCGTAGATCGCACAGCTATCTTGTACAGATAGGGTATAGGTGAGCCTTTACGGGGAGTAGTGGGCCTGATGAAATCTAGGTGGTCCATCTTGTAACCGGTGAGCGAAGCAAGAGTTGTCTTCGGTTGGATCTCGTCTGGTGAGCTCTTACAGGGACCAAGGAAGAAATGCTCTACCAAAGGGCAATAGCGCACGGCTGTACTCCTTCTTCACTCTGGTGAACTGGATGTCCTGCATTGGAATTCACTTGCTAGGCATGCACGCTATTGAGAGTTCTTTGTATTGAACATCCTTGGAAACCTTAAATACAATTTAAACATCGCGAAACCTAAGCCCCATGCGCTTTTCCGGCTGATGAGGGGAGTGGATTCGGGGACTAAGGTGAGCCAATACGGGGAGAGAGGTGAGTGTCCCCGGGGACACGTAACATCTATGGTGAGAACCTACAGGGACTGTAGGTGAGTGGATTCAGGGGCAAAGTGGCCAAAGGTGAGCTTCTACGGGGTGTGGGCTACACGGTAGCTCCTTGGAGCGCGCCTAGAGCTGATGAACTTTTTCTTGGCGAGCTAGCATCCATCTGATGATCACGTTGGCCGGATGAGCGGTCTGCAGCTCAGCGCTGCTCAATCATTGGTTTGCCTCATCACCTACGGAAAGGTGAATCTGCCACAAACCGATACAAAGGTGAATCCTCGACGCTTCCATCGAAAGGTGAGAGAATCTGGCGAAAATTTCACCGATAGATCCGGTTGCATGGCAGCGCGCACCAAGCACTGGTCAGGAAAGGTCGATGCCGATGGCGAGGAAGAGCAAGGCGAAACCTGGGGAGGTCATCACGATCGACGCCAGCGATGTGAGAGAGTTTCGCAAGACCAATGAAGCCATTGGTTTGCGCGTCGTAGAAGGCAATCTCTCGCTGCTCTCTCGGAAGGTATTCAATGTGATGATGTACCACGCTCAGGAGATGAAGGTTCCTGGGCTCAATGCACCGATCAACACAGCTGCAGCCAAGAAATACTTCTGGATTCCGCTTTCTGACCTTGCCAGGGACGCGGCCTATGACAGCAAGGACGTGCAGTACCTGAAGAAGCAGCTTGAGGAAATGCAGAACATCAAGCTGCTCATGGAGAACGAGCGACAGTGGACAAGCGAGCGACTGGTCTCTTCGGTCACTTTGGTCAACCCAGCTGGTTTGAACAAGCATGCAGGCCAGGTGTGGTTTGGATTCGCTTTTCCTCCTGAGGTGCACGAGCAGGTGATGGCGCCGAGCACCTACACCCGGCTCTCGATCGTGTACCAAAGCTCGCTCAAATCAGGGTCTGCCCTTGCCCTGTATGAGATTTGCCGCCGCTATGCGACCAATCCATCCAAGGTGACGTTCGTTCAGACTTACGAGCACTGGTACGGTGTGATCACCGGCAATCCTATTTCTGACTCGACACCGCCCGTCTACAAGTATTTCAAGCGTGACACGCTGAGGCCCGCCATCGCTGAAATCAACGCGCTCACTGACATCAACATCGAACTGATTGAGCACAAGAACGGCCGGCGCGTCGAGAAACTGCAGTTCAAAGTCGAGCAGACAAAGCAGGCCCAGCTTGAATTCCCGGCGCCGCCCATCATCGACACGGAACTCATGACGAGGGTGATGAAATTCGGTTTCAGCCAAGCGGATGCTAGCGACTTGGTCGCGCAGCACAGTGATGACCTCCTGCGCACTGCCATTTCTCGGGTAGAGGCACGCGCAGAGTCGAAGGGAATGACCCCGCTAGAGACCCCCGCAGGCTACTTCCGCTGGACGCTCCAGGACTTGGTGCGTAACCCGACTCCTGTACCTGCACTGGCATCACCCAAGACGGCCTCGTCATCGAGCAAGGCGAGCGGTCGCAGTGTGATGGAGCGGTTTCTTGCCGCCAGGGCTGTTGAGGCCCTTGGGGTCTACAAGGAACTTGACGATGGCGAGCGCAAGGCTCTATTCGAGGCGTTCAAGGCACAGAACACCAACAAGACGTTAAAGCTGGACAAAGGGCTTGATAGCGCGGCAGTCCGTGGCATCTTTGCGCCTTGGTACGCCAAACAGTTGTGGGGAGAGCCGACTGCCCAAGCGCTGGCTCAGTTTATCGAGGAGTACGGAGCTGCGTCCAGTTAGCCAGCGATGGCTGGAGACGTACCAATTTCTGCCGCTTCAGCTCAGTACCCGGGCTGGAAGATGATTGCATTCGTATGATGTTCAGATATTATTAATGTTCACGTAACGTGGACATTGAAAAAAAATGGACGACCAAGGCATCATCGAGAGTGCTTTAGAGGCAATAGCGCCTGTGCTGCAGTTCGAGGCTCTGCCAAACCTATCCTCGAGCGCGACCCGTCTCAAGGCGTACATACAAGATGGGGAAGAGTACCTCTTTGAAGCGCAAGTACGCTCAATTGATCGCATACAAGCGCTCCGCATCTTCAAAGCCAACGAGCCAAAAAGCCTAACTGCACAGAAGTGGAACGGAAAGCAGTTGCTTATAGCGCCCTACATCTCCCCGACCATGGCAGATGAATGTCGGCGGCTCCATCTCAACTTCATTGATGTTTCGGGCAACGCCTTCATACGAGTGCCAGGTTGCCATGTGTTCATCACGGGAATCCCCCGCCGCAGCGAAGCCCAGGCCAAGACTACGATCGGTATGTGGACCAGGCCGAGTGCCTTGCGTGTCATCTTCAATTTGTTGACGCAGCCGAGGCTGGTCAACGGCACTCAACGAGAGATCGCAGAGGCGGCTGGTGTATCGCTAGGTTCTGTGGGACCAGCCATCAAGGATCTCGAAAACCTTGGAGTTTTGAGCCGCGGTATCGATAGTCCACGCCGATTGCTCAGTGCAGACACTTTGGAAACGGAGTGGGCCACACACTACCCGGTGGCCTTGCGCGACAAACTCAATGGGAGGCGGTACAAGCCGCTCACGGATTCCTGGTGGAAAGACGCACAGTTGGACGGAGAGAAGGCTCAATGGGGTGGCGAAGTAGCTGCGTTTCATCTGACAAGCTTCATCAAGCCAGTAGCAGCAACGATCTACAGCAAGATCCCCCGTGCAGACCTTATGGTTCTCTATCGCCTGAAGCCTGATCCCCAAGGCTCAGTCGAAGTGCTCGATGCCTTTTGGCCACTCAGCAAGAGTGCTGAACATCCAACGGTGCCTCCACTGCTGGTCTACGCGGACCTTTTGAGTAGCCGAGATGATAGAAGTTTTGAGGCAGCCCGACTGGTCCAGCAAAGGCTCCGAGATGCTTGAGGTCGCGCGCGAGAGGCCTCTCGATTCATTCTTGCTGGAGATACTCCAGCAAGCGCACCACGCCGCCACCGAGCAAGGCATCGAGTACTTCGTTGGTGGCGCACTCGCTCGCGACATTCTTTTGCACCACGTCTTCGGAGGAGGGATAGATCGGGCCACGTTGGATGTGGACATCGGTGTGTACTTGCGCGATTGGGACGAGTTTCACAAATTGCGGACTCGACTGATTGAGACCGGGCGATTCTTCGCCGTTGACGGAGGTCCGCATCGCCTGCACTTCGCCAGGCAGGGAGGCGTGCCGCTTGATCTCATACCGTTTGGAGAAATCGAGGACGACGACCAGCAAATCGCTTGGCCGCCAAACAACGACGTAGTACTCAACGTTGCTGGCTTCGAAGACGCGCAACGGTTCGCTGTGCCTGTCTACTTCGGTGGCGGAATGCACACGCGAGTCTGTTCGCTACCCTCATTGTCTGAACCGCCCCGGGATTTGAGGAGGCTCCAACTCTTGAGAAGATGGAGCCATGAACAAGTCACCGAAGTTCTCCCCAGAAGTCCGCGAGCGCGCCGTGCGCATGGTGCAGGAGCACCGAGCCGACTACCCGTCGCTGTGGGCAGCCATTGAATCGATTGCGCCCAAGATTGGCTGCGTGCCTCAGACCTTGAACGACTGGGTCAAGAAGGCAGAGGTTGATAGCGGCCAGCGCCCCGGCACCACCACGTCAGAAGCCCAGCGCATCAAGGAGCTGGAGCGTGAGGTCAAAGAGCTGCGCCGGGCCAATGACATCCTCAAGACGGCCAGCGCGTTTTTCGCGCAGGCGGAGCTCGACCGCCGATTGAAGTCTTGAAGAACTACATCGACCGCCACCGTCACGACTACGGGGTCGAGCCCATCTGCCGGGTGTTGCAGATGGCCCCGTCGTGTTACTGGCGCCATGCCGCTCGCCAGCGCAATCCACAGTTGCGCAGTACACGCGCCCAGCGTGACGAGGGTTTGAAGTCCGACATCCAGCGCGTGTGGCATGCCAACTGGCAGGTCTACGGAGCCGACAAGGTCTGGCTGCAGATGAACCGCGAGGGCATCCGGGTGGCGCGCTGCACGGTCGAGCGGTTGATGCGTGCCATGGGCTTGCAAGGAGCACGCCGTGGCAAGACGGTGCGCACCACCACGCCAGACACCTCGGCGCCGTGTCCGCTGGACCATGTCAACCGACACTTCAAGGCCAGCCGTCCCAACGAGCTGTGGGTGTCGGACTTCACCTACGTCTCCACCTGGCAAGGCTGGCTGTACGTGGCCTTCGTGGTGGACGTATACGCCCGGCGCATCGTGGGCTGGCGGGTCAGTCGAAGCATGCAAACGGACTTCGTGCTGGATGCGCTGGAACAAGCCCTGTTCGAACGTCAGCCTGCGGCCAATGCCCTGACGCACCATTCCGATAGGGGCAGTCAAGGCGGATTCAACCGGTCGTCGCAACACC
>NZ_JBQEOV010000021.1:0-96025 GCF_052045435.1 Acidovorax sp. 22279 | reverse complement strand
GAACAGGAGATCGAACGCCTGGCGTTCTACGACGCGCTCACGGGCCTGCCCAACCGCCGCCTGCTGCTGGACCGCCTGCAACGCTCCATCGCCGCCTGCCAGCGCACCAGGAACCTCGGGGCCCTGCTGTTCATCGACCTCGATAACTTCAAAGACCTCAACGACACCCTGGGCCACGACATGGGCGACCAGCTCCTGGCCCAGGTCGCCGCCCGCCTGGTGGGCAGCGTGCGCGAAGCCGACACCGTGGCCCGCTTCGGCGGCGACGAATTCGTCGTCATGCTCGAAGCCCTGGCCCCTGACCTGCAAAACGCCGCCACCCAGGCAGAAACCGTCGCCGAAAAACTCCTGGCCAGCCTGAACCAGCCCTTTGACCTGGACGGCGCCCAGCACTACAGCACCCCCAGCATCGGCATCACCCTCTTTGGCGACGAACGCCTCACCGTGGACGAACTCCTCAAGCGCGCCGACCTGGCCATGTACCAGGCCAAAGCCGCAGGACGCAACACCCAGCGCTTCTTCGACCCCGACATGCAGGCGGCCGTCAACGCCCGCTCCAACCTCGAAGCCGACCTGCGCCAGGGCCTGGCCCGGGGCGAATTGCTCGTGCACTACCAGCCCGTCGTGGACCACCACGCCCGCCTGCTGGGCGCAGAAGCCCTCGTGCGCTGGCGCCACCCCCAGCGCGGCATGATCAGCCCCGGCGACTTCATCCCCCTGGCAGAACAGACCGGCCTCATCCTCCCGCTGGGCCAATACGTGCTCCAGACCGCCTGCGAACAACTGCAGCGCTGGAGCCAGCACCCAGACACCGCTCACCTGTCCATCTCCGTCAACGTCAGCGCCCGCCAGTTCCGCCAACCCGGCTTCGTGGCCGAAGTGCTGCAAACCTTGAAGAACCACAACGCAGACCCCCGGCAACTCAAGCTCGAACTCACCGAAAGCCTGCTGCTGGGAGACATCGAAGACACCATCGCGCGCATGGTGCAGCTCAAAAGCGAAGGCGTGGGGTTTGCGCTCGATGACTTTGGCACCGGCTACTCGTCCCTGTCCTACCTCAAGCGCCTGCCACTGGACCAGGTGAAGATCGACCAGAGCTTCGTGCGGGACGTGCTGACGGACCCGAACGACGCGGCGATCGTGCGGACCATCCTGGCGCTGGCCAAGAGCCTGGACCTGGAGGTGGTGGCGGAGGGGGTGGAGACGACGGGGCAGCTGTCGTTCCTGAGGCTGCATGGGTGCGAGGGGTTCCAGGGGTATCTGTTTGGAAGGCCGGGGCCGGCGGAGGCTATCGATGCATTGCTGTATCCCGCTGGTTGACGGTACGTCTGCGGTGTGGCTGGCCTGCGTGGCAAGGGCGTAGGCATGTGGTTTGACAAGCTTGTGGACCGTAACGCCCCCGGCGTCCGTGGCCTGCTGGTGGTGGTGGCCCTGGCATTGATCGGCGCAGTGCTGGTGGTGCAGGGTGCACAGCACTGGCGAGCGGGCGAGCGGGCGACCGAGCGTTCACGCGTGTTGCACCAGACGGCAGATGCCCTGCAAGCCCAGACCACTGGCGGCTCCATGCTCGGTGCGGTATCGCTGATGGGCCTGAGCGAGCCTTTGCTCAAGGATATGGCGCTGGGCCGTTTGCCCCCTGACCACCCCGAGGCACTGTCCCGCCTGGCCGTGGCGCGCGGGCGCTTTCTGGTGCAAGGCGTGTACGTAATGTCTGCCGATGGCACCGTGGTAGCGCACGAGACCCCTGGCGAACGATCCACGGGCCTGAACCTTGCATTCCGCCCGTACTTCCAGCAGGCCATCCAGGGCGCCAACAGTGTGTATGCCGCCATTGGCAGCAATACCCAGGAGCGTGGGCTGTACTACGCAGCGCCACTCTATGAAAGCGACACGCCATCGAGCAGCATCATCGGCGTGGTGATGTTCAAGGTGGGTTTTGAGCCGGTGGACCTGCTGCTCAAGCGCGCGGGCTTGCCCATGGTGCTGCTGTCGCCGCAGGGCGTGGCGTTTGCCGCCACGCGCCCCGAATGGCAGTTCGCGGTAGCGCCGCCGCTCACGCAGGCGCGTATCGATGCCATCCGCGCCACACGCCAGTTCGGCCGGCATTTCGACAATGGCGTGGCTTCGGCGTTGCCCTTTGCGGCCGATACCGGAGATGTCCAGATCAACGGCGTGACCTACGCTGTCGAACGCCGGGCCATTGACTGGCACGACCCAGGGGGCGAGTGGCAGCTGGTGGCGCTGGACGATATCAGCGCCTTGATGTCGTCGACGCAGCGCGCGCGCATTGGGGCGGTGGCCTTTGTGCTGCTGTGCCTGCTGGGCCTGCTGCTGCTGGACTTGCTGCGCAGTCGTGCCCGGGTGGCCAGTGCACTGGAGCGATTCAGGGTGCTGGGTACGGCGCTGGAGAGCAGCCCGGTGTCCGTGGTCATCACCGATGGCGACGGCCGTATCGACTGGGTCAACCCCCAGTACGAGCGCAACACGGGCTATTCGCTGGACGAGGTGCGCGGCAAAAAGCCATCGCTGGTGGCCAGCGGACAAACGCCCGCACAGACCTACCAGCTGATGTGGTCCGCGCTGCTGTCGGGCAAGTCCTGGCAGGGCCAGTTCGTCAACCGGCGCAAGGACGGGAGCATCTACCACGACGAGGCCACGCTATCGCCCGTGTTTGATGGGCGGGGCAAGCGCATCGGCATCGTGGGCCTTCACGAGGACGTGTCCGAACGCATCCAGGCGCAAAAGGAGCTGGAGCGTCGAGAACGCCTGCTCAACGAGCTGCTGGAGCAGCAAACCGCCATCTTCGACAACGCACCGCCCATCGTGATGGTGTGCGACGGACGGTTCCGCCAGTTCAACCCGGCGTTTGTGGATCTCATGGGTGGCACCGCATCACAGCTGCTGGGTCTGGGGGTGTCGGTGCTGTTTGGTGGGACGGGCCATGCCGACCTGTTCACTGCCCGCGTCACGCCGGCACTGGCCTCGGGCCAGGCCTTGCGCGAGACCGCTACCCTGTGCAGGCTGGATGGCAGCCAGTTCGAGGCACGCCTGGCGGGCCGCAGCGTCAAGATGGACGACTTTGGCACCGCCTCGATCTGGGTCATTGAAGATGTCAGCGAGCAGCGGCGTGCCGAGCGCGTGATCCAGCAGGCCCAGGAACGACTGGAGCTGGCGCAGGAAGCGGGCAAGATCGGGGTGTTCGACCTGAACCTGGTCACCGGCGAGATCCTCTGGTCGGACAAGCTGGCCCAGATGATGGGCCTGCCCCCTGGAACCCAGCCTGATGGGCGCGACTTCTGGCTCAACTGCCTGCACCCGGAAGACCGCGACCAGGCAAGCGCTTATTTCGACAGCTGCCTTGCAGGCACTGAGGACTACCTGCGCGACTCCTGGCGCATCGTGCGCCCCGATGGCGAGGTGCGCTGGTTTCTGGAGGCCGCGCGCATCTTCCGCAACGCCCAGGGCCAGCCGGTGCGGGTGGTGGGCGTCAATGTGGACATCCACGACCAGAAGCTCCTGGAGGAGCAGGTGGCCGGGCAGCTCGATTTCCAGCAGGCGTTGATCGACGCCATCCCGGTGCCCCTTTTCTACAAGGGCGCGGACGGGCGCTACATCGGCGTGAACCGCGCTTATGAGCACGCGTTTGGCGTTTCGCGCGAGGCGCTCATCGGCAAGACGGTGATGGATCTGGACTATCTGCCGCAGGAGACCCGCACGCGCTTCGAGCAGGACGCGATACAGGCCATGGAGGGCGAGCGCAAGGTGCACCGCGAGGTCGATTTGCCTTATGCCGACGGCGAGCTACACCATACGCTGTTCTGGCTGCATGGCTTTGCGCGCCCCGATGGCACACCCGGCGGCACCATTGGTACGTTCGTGGACATCACCGACCGCCAGCGTGCTGAACAGGAGCTGCGCCGTGCCAAGGAGTTGGCCGAGGAGTCCACCGCGCTCAAGTCCAACTTTCTGGCCAACATGAGCCACGAGATCCGCACACCCATGAACGCGATCATCGGCATGTCGCACCTGGCACTCAAGTCGGGCCTGAGTCCACGCCAGCACGATTACGTTAGCAAGATCCAGCAGGCAGGCCAGCACCTGCTGGGGGTCATCAATGACATCCTGGACTTCTCCAAGATCGAGGCGGGCAAGCTGGTGGTGGAGCGTCAGCCGTTTCTGCTCGACCGCATGCTGGAGAGCGTGTCCGATGTGGTGGGCTACAAGGCCGGTGCCAAGGGGCTGGAGCTGGTCTGCGACGTGGCCAGCGATGTGCCCCCTAACCTCGTGGGCGATGCGCTGCGTCTGGGCCAGATCCTCATTAATTACGCCAACAACGCCATCAAGTTCACCGAATCCGGAGAGATCAGCATTGCCGTGCGCTTGCTGGAGGAGATGGGCAACCAGGTCCGGCTGCGTTTCGAGGTGCGCGACACCGGCATCGGGCTCACGGACGAGCAGATGGGGCGCCTCTTCCAGAGCTTCCAGCAAGCCGACACCTCGACCACGCGCCGTTATGGTGGCACGGGCCTGGGGCTGGCGATCTGCAAGAGCCTGGCAGAGCTGATGGGCGGAGAGGTGGGCGTGGAGAGCCGTTTCGGCAAGGGCTCCACCTTCTGGGTGTCGGTGCCGCTGGAGCGTGGTACGGCGGCGCGTGTGCTGCTACCTCCGCCCGACCTGCGGGGCACCCGGGTGCTGGTGGTGGACGACAACCATACCGCTGCCACGGTGCTGTCCGACATGCTGCAGGCGATGGGCTTTGTGGTGGAGCAGGCGCATTCGGGCCTGGAGGCGCTGGACCGGCTGCGCGAGTCCATGGCACAGCACCAGCCGTTTGGCCTGTTGCTGCTGGACTGGCACATGCCAGGCATGGACGGCGTGGAGCTGGCGGGCCACATTCGCAGCCTGGGCATGCCCAAGGTGCCGCAGATGCTGATGGTCACGGCCTACGGGCGCGAAGACGTGATGCGGGCCGCGCGTGCGCAGGGCATCGAAACCGTGCTCATCAAGCCCGTGAATGCCTCGCTGCTGTTCGACACCCTGATGCAGCCGCTGGAGGCATCGGGCACGGAGGGGCGCCGTGCGGCCACTCCCGCCCCCGCTGCCGACGAGCTGCCGCTGGACATCCGGGGCGCCAGCGTGCTGCTGGTCGAGGACAACGAACTCAACCAGATGGTGGCCATGGAGCTGCTGCTGGACGCGGGCTTTGCCGTCGACGTGGCCGAGAACGGGCAGATCGCCATCGACCATATCGAGCGCAAGCATTACGACGCCGTGCTGATGGACATGCAGATGCCCATCATGGATGGCGAGACGGCCACACGACTGCTGCGCGGCAACCCGCGCTACGCGCAGTTGCCCATCATCGCCATGACGGCCAACGCCATGGAGGCGGACCGCCAGCGCTGCTTTGCGGCGGGCATGAACGACCATGTTGCCAAACCCATCGAACCTGCAGCCCTGTGGGCCGCGCTGGCGCGCTGGATCCGCCCCCGCCAGGGTCTCGGTGCGGCGGTTGTGCCCGCTCGCAGCAGTGCGGCTCCAGTGGCCGCGCCGGTAGCGGCCACCAGTGCTGCGGCCGTAGGGTGGCTGCCGGTGGATGTCCCTGATCTGCCGGGGCTGGACACCCAACTGGGCCTGCAGCGTGCGCTGGGCAAGACAGGGTTGTACGCCGAGATGCTGCGCCGCTTTGTGCAAGGGCAGGCTCCGGTGTTGCCGGAGCTGCAGCGTGCGCTGGCGGTGCACGATGTCGCACTGGCCGAGCGCCTGGCCCACACGCTGCGGTCGGTGGCAGCCAACATTGGCGCACAGGCCGTGTCGGACCGCGCACAGGCGCTGGAGCACGCGCTGCGCTTTCGCCATGGCAACGAGGCCATCGTGCCGCTGCTGGCTGAGCTGCGGGCTGCGCTGCAGCCCTTGCTGCACGGGCTGCAGGACTGGGTGCTGCAGGCCGTGCAAGCGGGAACGACACCTGAATCAGGTTTGGCGCCCACTGCGAGGGCGCCGGGGGCCGGCATGACGCCCGCCGAGGCAGGGCAGCACTTGCGCCACCTGCTGGAGCAGGACGATCCTGCAGCCACTGAATTTTTCCAACACAATGGTGTGGTGCTCAAGGCGGCGCTGGGCAGCGCCTTCCAGGTCGTTGAAAAGCACACCCTGAATTTCGATTTCGAGCAGGCGCTGGAAGCCCTGGCTGCGGTGCCAGGCTCCGAATCCCCGGCCCTCGAAACCCCCTGAACGGCATTCACGCAGGACATTTGCATGGACAACGCGCCTTTTGCCTCCAGCCCGGCGACCTTGGTTGACAAGCCGATTGCCACCGTGCTCGTGGTGGACGACACGCCCGAGAACCTCACGCTCATGGGCAGCCTGCTGCGCGAGCACTATGTGGTGAAGGTGGCCAACCATGGGGAGAAGGCCCTCAAGATTGCCCAGTCGGCCACGCCGCCCGATCTGATCCTGCTGGACATCATGATGCCCGAGGTGGATGGCTATGAGGTCTGTCGTCGCCTCAAGGAGGCGCCTGCCACCCGCGACATCCCGGTGATCTTCCTGACGGCGCGTTCCGACACCGACGACGAGCGCATGGGGCTGGCCCTTGGTGCTGTGGACTACATCACCAAACCCATCAGTCCGCCGATCCTGCTCGCGCGCGTCAACACGCACCTGGCGCTCAAGGCCACGGCCGATTTTCTGCGCGACAAAAGCGCCTACCTGGAACGGGAGGTCGCCATGCGCACGCTGGAGGTGCAGGCCATCCAGGACGTGACCATCATGGCCATGACCTCCCTGGCCGAAACGCGCGACAACGAGACGGGCAACCACATCCGCCGCACCCAGTTGTATGTGAAGACCCTGGCCGAACGCCTGCGCCACCACCCGCGTTTTGAGCATGTGCTGAACGACCGCATGATCGAGCTGCTGTACAAGTCGGCCCCGTTGCACGACATCGGCAAGATCGGCATCCCCGACAGCATTCTGCTCAAGCCCGGCAAGCTCACGGTGGAGGAGTTCGAGGTGATGAAGACCCACACCACGCTGGGCCGCAATGCCATTGACGAGGCCGAGCGGCGCCTGGGCATGCGCGTGGCCTTTTTGAGCGTGTCCAAGGAGATCGCCTACAGCCACCAGGAAAAGTGGGACGGATCTGGCTACCCGCAGGGCCTGGCGGGCGACGCCATCCCGGTGTCGGCGCGCCTGATGGCGGTGGCCGATGTGTACGACGCGCTCATCAGCAAGCGCGTGTACAAGCCTGCGTTTTCGCACGACCAGGCCTGTAACACCATCGTGCGGGGCAAGGGCACACACTTTGACCCCGACATGGTGGACGCGTTTGTGGACATTGCAGAAGACTTCCGCAGCATCGCGCAGAAGTATCCCGACCCGGTGTAGGGAGGCATCCCCCTGAGTCGCTTCGCGCCTTCCCCCTTCTCTCGAATTGCTGCGCAATTCGGGAAGGGGGACGCAGCCAGTGCGGCGGGGCGGCCCTTGCACGGCTGCGCTGGTAACGAGCGCGCCTACTGCGCGGTCCTGCTACCAGATATTTTCAGCGGTCATCGTGTGCTGGCTTGACGGTGAGGCGCGGTAGTTGAGATGTTCAGAACGGCGCGTCTTCACCCTTGGCTGAGTCGGCCTGGGGCGCCGCCGATTCGGCTGCGTCCGCAGCGCCTTCTGTCTCTGGAATGTTGTTGGCTTCGGGCGTGTCGGGAGTCGCCGCCTGGCGCACAGCAGCCTTGTCGCCAGCACTCGCAAACTTGCTGTACTTGCCCAGGATGGGCACCAGCTGGCCGTAGATGCGGGGGTTGCCTGCCAGGCATTCCCGCTGCTCCAGAAATTCAGCCTCGCCCGTGAAGTTGCCCACCAGGCCGCCGGCCTCGGTCACCAGCAGCGAGCCCGCTGCCACGTCCCAGATCGACAGACCCGTTTCAAAGAAGCCGTCGGTGAAGCCCGCAGCCACGTAGGCCAGGTCCAACGCAGCGGCGCCGGGGCGGCGCAGGCCGGCGGTGCGCTGCATCACGTCGGCCATCATGTTCAGGTAGCTCTTGAAGTTGTCGCCCGGGCGGAAGGGGAAGCCGGTGGAGATCAGGCAGTCCTTGAGCTGGGTGCGCTTGGAGACGCGGATGCGGCGCTCGTTCAGGTAGGCGCCGCGGCCCTTGGTGGCGGTGAACAGGTCGTTGCGGGTGGGGTCGTACACGACGGCCTGCTCGACCTTGCCCTTGACGGCCAGCGCGATGCTCACGCAGTACACGGGAAAGCCGTGGATGAAGTTGGTGGTGCCGTCCAGCGGGTCGATGATCCAGACAAATTCCGAATCCTTGGCGCCGTATTCCTTGCCCGACTCTTCAGCCAGGATGCCGTGGCCGGGGTAGGCCGTCAGCAGCGTCTCGATGATGATCTTTTCGGAGGCGTGATCCACCTCAGTCACAAAGTCGTTGATCTGCTTTTGCGAGATCCGCACCGATTCCACGTCCAGGGCCGCGCGGTTGATGATGGCGCCGGCGGCGCGTGCGGCCTTGATGGCCACGTTGAGCATGGGGTGCAGATTGGACGACATAAATTGTGGTGGTTGGCAGCGCGCGGCCAAGATGGCGCGGGCGTCTGCGTACAGGATGAGCGGGGAGGTCCGACCCGTCCCGGCGATGCGGGCGGCGACAATAGAGGGCGGGATTTTACCCGCAGTGCCCTTTTTTGCCTAACCGGCCGCTTTCCCCCTCTCGCTCCGCCTGTCCATGAAGACCCGTTTTGTCCTGATCAACACCAGCCACGCCGGCAATGTGGGCGCCGCCGCCCGTGCCATGAAAACCATGGGATTTGACGACCTGGTGCTGGTCGCTCCCCGCTGGGCTAACGTGCTCAGGCGCGAGGAAACCATCCAGCGCGCCAGCGGCGCCCTCGATGTGCTGAACAACGCACGCATCGTCGCCACGCTGGACGAGGCGCTCGACGGTATCAGCCACCTGTGCGCCACGGCCATGACGCCACGCGATTTTGGCCCCCCCACAGCAGCGCCGCGTGCGCACTTTGAAGCGCTATTAAAAAGTGAGCTACTCAGGCATGAAGTACTGGCGCTAGAGGCCAAAAACCCTCAAAACGCAGGCGACGACACCGCTGCAGACCCGAGTGCGGCCCCGCAGGCCGGTGTGGCCTTTCTCTTTGGCTCGGAGCGGTTTGGCATGACCAACGAGGATGTGTACCGCTGCCACGTGGCGCTGTCGATTCCCACCAACCCCGGCTTCGGCTCGCTCAACCTGGGGGCGGCCATCCAGGTGATCGCCTACGAATGGCGCCAGGCGTTGGGCGGCTTTGCGGTGCAGGACGCCACCCCACCGCGTGCGCTGGCCGACGCTGCCCAGGTGGCGGGCATGCTGGGCCACTGGGAGCAGGCGCTCACATCCATCGGTTTCCTGGACCCGGCCGCGCCCAAGAAGCTCATGCCCCGCCTTAACCAGCTTTTCAACCGCGCGCAGCTCAGCCCCGAGGAAATCCACATCTTGAGAGGTGTCGCCAAAGCCATGATCGAGACGGCGCAGGCGAAACGATAGACTGTGCAGCCCATTTACAAATAACCATAACAACCAATGCTCGCCCGCTTGCGCTCCGATATCCAGTGCATCCTCGACCGCGATCCTGCCGCGCGCAGCACGTGGGAGGTGATCACCTGTTATCCGGGCCTGCACGCGATCTGGCTGCACCGCCCCGCGCACTGGTGCTGGCACCACGGCCTGAAGTGGCTGGGGCGCTTCATCTCGCACTTTGCGCGCTGGTTCACCGGCATCGAGATCCATCCCGGCGCCAAGATCGGGGAGCGTGTGTTCTTCGACCACGCCATGGGCGTGGTGGTGGGCGAAACCGCCGAGATCGGCGATGGCTGCACCATCTACCAGGGCGTGACCCTGGGCGGTACCTCGCTCTACAAGGGCACCAAGCGCCACCCCACGCTGGGCAAAGATGTGGTGGTGAGTGCAGGCGCCAAGGTGCTGGGCGGCTTTGAAGTGGGCGACGGCGCCAAGATCGGCTCCAATGCCGTGGTCATCAAACCCGTGCCCGCTGGCGCCACGGCCGTGGGCATCCCGGCACGCATCATCCCGTCCAAGGAAGGCCAGAGCGCCGACGTGACCGAGCCCCAGCCATCGCGCAAATTCACCGCCTACGGCATCACGCAGGAGGACGATCCGCTGTCGCAGGCCATGCGTGGGTTGATCGACAACGCCTCGTCGCAAGAGCACCAGATCGCGCTCTTGTGGCAGGCGATCGAAAAGCTCTCGGCCGCCAACCTGCAGGCCAAGGACTGCGTGCCCTGTGACGCGGCGATCAAGGAGCAGTTCGAGGCGGGCAAGCTCAACGAGCTGGTGGGCAAGTAGGCTTCCTGCCGTTGCGTGGGGGCACTGCGGGCTCAGTGCTTGCCAGGCTTGCTGTTCTTCTTTTCGTAGAAAGCCACGATGGGCGGATCAAACTTTGCGTGGTCCAGTTGCCACAGCCCCAACGGTCCGTGCATCAGCGGAATGCGGTGTTCGCTGCCATCGGGCCATTGCTCCCAATAGTCCCGCATGCGCGGAAACTTCAGTGGCGGCAGGCCCTGCGCGGTGTCGATGGGCTCCAGCCGATAGGTGCCCGACAGGCGGTATGCGTGGTCTTCTGACACCGAGCCTGCCAGCATTTGGTCTACCCGCTTGAGCACGGGCAGGGCAGCCCCGGCCGATACGGCGCCCAGCATCAGGGCCAGCGCCATCGATTCGCGCGAGGGGATGCGCCCTGCGGCGAAGAACCGGTAGCACAGTGCCACCAACGCTGCGATGCCCACCGACGCCAACAGCCAGGTCAGGGGCGAGCGCAGGATGCTGAAGAGCTGCGCATCCGTTAGCTCGTAGCCGGAGAACACAAAGCTGTCGAGCAGCGCAAACAGCATCAGGCCCAGGAACAGCACCGTCGCGCCCAGGCTGCGAGGGTTCTTCTCCAGTGCGAAATCGTGTGTGTTCTCTTCGTCCAGCGGATAGTCGGGAAACGCCGAGCGGAAGATGTCGCACAAGGCCTCGCGCGACGGCCCGGCGCTCCAGCCGGTATCGGCGGTGAACAGCACCTGGCCCTTGGGGGTGTCCAGCCGAGCCCAGTGGATGTTGCCCGTCTTGATGGATTGGTTGCCCAACCACTCGACCTTCAGCCCCGATTTGGGCACCAACGACTCGAAAGCCTTGCCCGTCTTGGCCCAATGCCCCCGGACGCGGAATGCTTCTCCATCGTCGATCAGCACGCCTTTGGCTTCGAAAGCCATAAGCCGCATCCTGCGTCCAAAAAATGCGGGACGGGCCAGATTGATGCGCCAGTAGTGCCGGCCCTTGAGGTCCTTCACCAAAGCATCTTGGCGCTGTTTCATGGCGCGTATGCGCACATACATCCACAAGGCCAGGGCGACTATCAGCAGATGGGTGAGGGCGAAGGCAAGGTACTTCATCGTCTGTGTGATGGGCGATGGGGGGAGCTTTCGCCCGTGGGCCAGCGTTGGCCCGCAGGCGGTTCAGGCGGTCTTGGGCCGGACAGCGTTCTTGGGCCGGAACGCCTTGCAGACCTCATCCCGCGTTTCCAGATACGGCCCGCCGATCAGGTCCACACAGTAAGGCACGGCGGCAAAGATGCCCGGCACGATCTGCTGGCCGTTGGCGTCCTTCAGCCCCTCCAGCGTCTCGGCAATCGCCTTCGGCTGACCAGGCAGATTAATGATCAGGCTCTGGTCTCGGATCACAGCGACCTGGCGCGAGAGGATGGCGGTAGGCACAAACTTCAGGCTGATCTGGCGCATCTGCTCGCCAAAGCCCGGCATCTCCTTGTGCGCCACGGCCAGCGTGGCCTCGGGCGTTACGTCGCGCAGCGCAGGGCCGGTGCCGCCAGTCGTCAACACCAGTCTGCAGCCTGCGTTGACCAGTTCGATCAGCGTGGCACTGATGCCGGCCTGCTCGTCGGGGATCAGGCGCGACTCGAAGGTGATGGGGTTGTACAGCGCGCGCGTCAGCCAGTCCTGCAAGGCAGGCAGGCCCTTGTCTTCATAGACGCCGCTGCTGGCGCGGTCGCTGATCGATACGATGCCGATCTTGACGGCGTCGTGGACGGCTTCACTCATCGTCGTTGTCCTCGTCGGTGTCGCTGGCATCTGCCGTGCCGGTGCCTCCCAGGTGCTCGCGCACCAGTTGGAACAGCTCGCGGTATGCACGGCCCTTGCGGGGCGCCAGGCCTTGCGAGACTTGGACGTTGGCCTCCTTGCCCGCAGGCTGCGCATCTTTGCGGGCCTGGCGGATCAGCGCGCGCAGCTGCTGGGTGTCGGTGTCGGGGTGCTCGGCCATCCACGCGGCCAGCGTGTCGTCGTCGGCAATCAGGCGGTCGCGCCATTGCTCGGCCAGATGCAGTTGCAGCTTTTCGGTGGCAGAGCCTTTGTGCTGTTCTTCCAGCGCCTGGCGGGCGGCCTGTACCAGCTCTGGTTCGAGCTTGCGCATGAGCTTGCCCACATACTGCATCTGGCGGCGCTTGCCTTCAAAGTTGGTGATGCGCTTGGCCTCGGCCAGCGCCTCCACCAGTTTGTCGGGCAGGCCCACGGCGTCGAACAGGTCGGCGCGCAGGTTCAAAAGCTCCTTGCCCAGGTCCTGCAGTTCGTCGCTCTCGCGCTTGAGATCGGTGCGGCTGGCATCGGGCGTGCCTTTGAGTTCGGCCTTGAGCTGAATGTCCAGTTCGCTGCCTTCGGCAACAAACTGGCCTCGCACAAAGTAGCCTTTTTTGGGTTTGCGTGACATGGGGTGGGGGCAAAGAGAGGCGGGCGCAGGGTGCGCCGCAGTGGCAAGTATCATAGCTGCCGCTATGAACAAACCCTCCAACCGCGCCCCGCGCACCCCCGGCGCGCTGGCTGCTGTGCCCGCAGCTGCCACCTCCCGCACCCCTGACAGCGGCTTCAGCTACAGCCGCCCGTTTTTTGCAGACCTGGTGGACCGCGCCCTGGCCCATGCCAAAAAGCTCGGTGCGACCGACGCGGGCGCCGAGGCGTCCGAGGGCTGTGGCCTGTCGGTCAGCGTGCGCAAGGGTGAGCTGGAGAACGTGGAGCGTAACCGTGACAAGTCGCTGGGCGTGACGGTCTACATCGGCCACCGCCGAGGCAACGCCAGCACGTCGGACTTTTCTACCAAGGCCATCGAGCAGACCGTGCAAGCGGCCTATGACATCGCCCGTTTCACGGCCGAAGACCCCGTGGCTGGCCTGCCCGACGCCGACGATATCGCGCCCCAGGAGACGCACCGCGACCTGCAACTCTTCCACCCCTGGGCCATCACCAGCGAAGAAGCCGCAGAGATGGCCAAGGCCTGCGAGGCCGCGGCTTTCAAGACGCATCGCCGCATCACCAACAGCGAAGGTGCTGGAGTGTCGGCCCAGCAAAGCCATTTCTTCAGCGCTCACACACGCGGCTTTCGCGGTGGCTATGCCAGCTCGCGCCACAGTTTCTCGGTGGCCCCCATCGCCTCGTTGCCCGGCAAGAACGCCGAAATGCAGCGCGACGCCTGGTACAGCTCGATGCGCAACGCAGCCGACCTGGCCTCGCCCGAGGCTGTGGGCCGCTACGCCGCGCAGCGTGCGCTGAGCCGCCTGGGCAGCCGCAAGATCCCCACCACGCAATGCCCCGTGCTGTTTGAGTCGACCCTGGCCGCTGGCCTGCTGGGCGGTTTTGTGCAGGCCATCAGTGGCGGCTCGCTGTACCGCAAGAGCAGCTTCTTGCTCGACTCGCTGGGCAAGATGGTCTTTCCCAAGCACATCGACATCCTGGAAGACCCCTTCATCCTGGGTGGCAAGGGCAGCTCGCCGTTTGACGAAGAAGGCGTGCGCGTGGCGCCGCGCAAGGTGGTGCAGGGTGGTCGCGTGCAGGGCTACTTCCTGTCGAGCTACTCGGCCCGCAAGCTGGGCATGAAGACCACGGGCAACGCCGGAGGCTCGCACAACCTGGTGATGACATCGCGCCTCACGCAAGCCAGCGACAACCTGGACGCCATGCTGCAAAAGCTGGGCACGGGCCTGTTTGTGGTGGAGCTGATGGGCCAGGGCGTGAATTACGTCACAGGCGACTATTCGCGCGGCGCGAGCGGCTTCTGGGTCGAGAACGGCCAGATCGCCTACCCCGTGCACGAGATCACCATTGCAGGCAACCTCAAGGACATGCTCAAGGGCATCGAGGCCGTGGGCGCGGATGCCTACAACTATGGCGCCAAGACGGTGGGTTCCATTCTGGTCAACCGCATGAAGGTGGCGGGCAGCTGATCTTCGTCCCCGCAGCGGGCGGATACCGCCAGTGGCTGTTGTGATGCGGGTTTTCTGCAACGCTCCCGCCCCAGGCCCTCGTGACTGCGAGGGCCTTTTTTCATGGAGGATTTCGTCAGGTGGCACTGCGGGGCTTGGCCGCCCAGGTGTCTTTCTTCCCGCGCATGCCCACGGGCAGCGCGAGCCCGACGCGGTGCCGGGACATCGCATCCCGGGGCTCAAGATGAGTCAGCATCAGAGAGGCTGCGTCGGCATACGGAACGATCATCTGCGGCACCTTCGACGCGAACAGCAGCAGCATCAATGGGCTGGGTAGCCTGCCCGCAAAGGCTGGCACGGAGACCGGCAGCTGGTCCGCGGCGATGCGCAGCCGGGCGATCCCCAGCGCGGGTTGGTCGACCATCGGTCCCGGGCACAGCAGGCGCCAATCGAGGGGCGAGGTGTTCAGGCGCTCAAAGTTCTTCTTGTGCGGCCAATAGGTGTCGCGCACCTTGGGCAGTTCAACACCCCGGCGGCCTGTCTGGCCGATGTCGAGCACCGCAGCGCCCCCTAGAAACCAGCAGGTTGGCCGCTCTGCGGGGGCCAGGGATTCCACGCTGGAAACCATGCGGTCCACGAGGTCGACAAACGCGCGACCTTCGGTGACGAGTCCCGCACAGTTGATCAACGCCTCGTGGCCCCGGATGATGTCTGCCAAGGCGCTGATTGCCACGGACCCCAGGTCCACCTGGTGCACCGTGATGCGTGATCGCAGGTCCTGGGGCAACCGGGCAGGGTTGCGCACTAGCACTGACACCTGGTGGCCTGCCGCAACAGCTTGCTGCAGTACGTGGCGGCCGAGGGAGCCCGTGGCTCCCAGGATGAGAAGACGCTTCATGATGATTCGCGAGAGGATTGAGGAAAGGTCTGCCGATGGCCGGGTAGTCATCGACGGGCGATGCCGCGATGATTCCATGCCATCGTCTCAGCAGCACTAATGGCGGGTGAGGTCCATCGCGAAGACGGTGACTTTGTTCACAGTGCTTGTCTTTGCCTGCGGGTTCTCGCGGGTCTTGCCTGCCGCCGTACAGGTGGTGCAGGAATGCCGACGGACAGGCGATATGCTGTGCCCATCATGCCTGTCGTCTCCCCGAAGCCCCCAGCCAACGGCCATACCGCTGACCCCATTGCGCCGCAAGACCCGGCCCTGTTGCGCCGTCTGCTGCGCGCCAAGGACCACATGGACGCTGCGTCGCACGAAGCCTGGCCGGTGCAGCGGCTGGCCGAGGTCAGCGGCGTCTCCGACGCGCATTTCGCACGATCCTTCCGGCAGGCGTTTGGCATCCCGCCCCACCGCTACCTGCTGACCCGCCGCATCGAACAGGCCACCACGCTGCTGCGCGACACGGACTTGCCCATCACCGAGATTGCGTTTGCCACCGGCTGGGAGAGCCTGGGCACCTTCGGCCGCACCTTTCGCGACATCAAGGGGCAGAGCCCCAGTGCGGTGCGCCTTCAGGCCCAGGCCCGCTTGGAGCCACTCGACAAGGTGCCGGCCTGTGTATTGAAAGCCGCACAACGCCCTGACCTCACCACCGCAGTTTCGGAGAAGCGCCGTCGCCAGGCTGCAGGTACAAAGCCGACATCAGCAACAAACCAGGAGATCTGATGACGACGAACCAAGGCATTGGTGTGGTGGGCGTGTATGTGGACGACCAGGACGAGGCCCTAACGTTTTACGTGGGCAAGCTCGGGTTTCGTGTGCACACGGATGTGCGCAACGGGCCGTACCGCTGGCTGACGGTGCAGCACCCCGACCAGCCGGGCTTCCAGCTCGGCCTGTTCAGGCCCGGCCCACCGATCCATGATGAAGCCACAGCGCAAACTTTGCGCGCGATGGTGGCCAAAGGAGCCATGCCTGCGCTGGTGCTCCATGTGGCGAACTGCCGCGCCGACTATGCCCGGCTGCGCGACCTGGGTGTGGAGTTCACACAGGAGCCCGTGGACCGGTACGGCAACGTGGACGCGGGCTTTCGGGACCCGGCGGGCAACGGCTGGAAGATGATCCAGCTAGCCGCTGGAGGTGTGCAATGAGCGCCGGTGCGGGAATTCGGCGGTTCCATCGCTGGGTGTCGATGGCGTTCACGTTGGCCGTCATCGCCAATTTTGTGGCTCGCGCCCTGGGTGCAGGCAACCCGCGGGACTGGGTCACGTACGCGCCCCTGCCGCCGCTGGCACTGCTGCTGTTGACGGGGTTGTACCTGTTCGTGCAACCCTACCTGCAGCGGCTTGCTGTCCGGTCTTCTGTTCGGCCTGCCCCGGGCGCCCAGGGCTTGCCGCCCGCGTGACGGCGCGCGGTGTGTCCCGCCATCACTCTGCGAAATCTGCAAAGTCCGCCAGCAACTCCAGCACGCCCTCCACGGCGGACGAGGGCGGTGGCTGGTGGCGGTGCGCCACGGCCATGGGGCGCATCAGCGGCGGCTGCAGGGGGCGGATCTGCACGCCGGGCGTGCCCTGCAGGTCCTCCACCTCCTCCATCGGTAGCAGTGCGGCGCATTGGCTGGCCACGGCCAGGCTTTTGAGGGCGCCAGGGTAGCTCAGGGCCAGAAAGGGGCGTGGGTGATGGCCTGCCTGACCAAACCAGTTGGCAATCAACCCGTGCATCTGCGTGGCGGGCGCAAACGATGCCCAGCGCCGGCTGGCCAGCCAGTCGGGGCCGACGCGGTCTGGTGCATCCCACGCGGCGGGCAGCAGGGCCACCATGGGGTCGTTGCGCCAGGGGGTCTGGCGCACCTCTGCCAGCGGCGGCTGGGGGCTGGCGACGATGGCAATGTCCAGCGTACCGGCCTTGAGCCGTTGCATCGACTCGGCCGAGCCCACAGCCTCCAGGCGGATTTCAACCCCGGGGCTGCGTGCCGCCAGTGCCTCCAGCATGCGTGGCAGCAGCCGGGTGCTGACACCCGCCGACACGCCCACCCGCACCATGCCTTCGCGGCCCGATGCGTGGCGCCGCACGCGTTCCACCAGGTCATCGCTGGCCAGCAACAGCTGGCGGCCTTCGCGCACCAGCACCTCGCCAGCGGGGGTGAGGTCGGCCTGCCGCCATCCGCGCACCACCAGCTCGGCGCCCAGGCGCGATTCCAGTTCCTTGATGTGCATGCTCACCGTGGGCGGCGCGAGGTGCAACGCCTGCGCGGCAGCCGCAAAGGTGCCCAGGTCGGCGATGGCGATCAGGGTTTGCAACTGGTCGAGATTGAGGTTACGCATCAGCTTTTATGAAGTGAATCGTCATTGAATTCAACTTTACAGATGGTAAGCCCGGCGAGAGCATTGCGGGGCCATGAAACACCCGCATCCCCACACCACTGCCCCCAGAGCCGTCTCTGCTTCAAACCTTGTGGGCCGCCAGCGACCGGTGCGAACCGTTGCCATAGTCGTGTTTCTGCGTGCGCTGGGTTGGGCCGTGGCGGGCGCGCGCAGCGCCACGGATCGGTGGGCTGCTGCTGCGGCGCGCGCCGAGCGGCGCGTCACCGAGCAGTTCAGGGTGCCCCCAGGTGGTGGGTGAGAGCCATATTTGAGTGAAATTGGCGTGTAGCGCAGGTAATTCACGCGCTGGTAGCTATCATTTCAGGAGTGAAGGCGCGTTGCTGGTCAGCCGGCAGTCGCCTTCGCCTCAGTCCGCCCCCGCAGTGTCATGGGCAAAACGGGGCATCCGATGTGTGTGCGGCCTGAGGGCGCTTACTTGCGCTGGTTGAAATGGCTCTCGACTTCGGCGGTATGGCCGGCATAGCTCTTGGAGATGGGCCAGGTGCTGCACAGGCTGGTGCGCAGCCGTTGGCCTGATTGGAAGGCGAACACCATGTGCTCGGACCCCTTGGCGAACCGCACGCCGCAACTTCCCTGGTCGCCCCGAGTGTGCACCGTGATGGCCGTGGCCTGATCGCCTTTGTAGATGGTCGTGGGCCTGAAAAGGGCTCGGTACTCGTTTTTGTTCGCAGGGTCGACGATCTCTTCTGTCACAACGCCTTTGAACACGACAGTGGCCTGTGGAGCATTTGCTTCCGCCGAGGCGAGCTTGCAGCTGCATGCATAGGTATTGCTGGCCAGCCAGGCCATGGCGGCGGTGCAGAAGATGGTGGTGACGGGCTTCATATAGGGCCTTGCTCAGAGGGTGGAGTGGGGCAGCTATCGATTCGGCAGTACCGGTGCTGCAGCCGTGCTGGGGCAGTTCAAGGCTGGTGACGGGCGCTCGTTGCAAACAGTGATGCGTTCGTGGCGCCGTGCACCGATCAGGCGGCAGCAACGTGCTCCGCGATGGCTTGTCCCACTTGCGTTGTGCTGGCGCTTCCTCCCAGGTCCGGCGTGCGCGGCCCGCTCTTGATCACCTCTTCGATGGCCGCCACGATGGCATCGTGTGCCAACCTGCCCGCGCCCTGGCCGTGGGTGAGGAAGTCCAGCATCAGCGCCCCCGACCAGATCATGGCAATCGGGTTGGCGATGTTTTGGCCGTAGATGTCGGGCGCGGAGCCGTGCACGGGCTCGAACAGGCTGGGGAACGTGCGCTCGGGGTTCAGGTTGGCCGAGGGCGCCAGGCCAATGGTGCCGGTGGTGGCCGGGCCCAGGTCGCTCAAGATGTCGCCAAACAGGTTGGTGGCAGCCACCACGTCAAAGCGCCCAGGCTGCAGCACAAAGCGGGCGGTGAGGATGTCGATGTGCTGCTTATCCAGCGTGACCTCGGGGTAGGCCTGGGCCACGTCGTCGGCACGCTGGTCCCACCAGGGCATGCTGATGGCGATGCCGTTGCTTTTGGTGGCCAGGGTGACATGCTTCTTGGGGCGGCTTTGCGCCAGGTCGAACGCGAACTTCAGCAGGCGGTGGGCGCCGTGGCGGGAGTAGACGGATTCCTGGATCACGATCTCGCGGTCGGTGCCCTGGTACATGATGCCGCCCAGTGACGTGTACTCCCCCTCGGTGTTCTCGCGCACCACGCAGTAGTCGATGTCACCGGGTTGGCGGCCCGCCAGGGGGCAGGGTACGCCTTCGAACAGGCGCACGGGGCGCAGGTTGATGTACTGGTCGAACTCGCGGCGAAACTTGAGCAGCGAACCCCATAGCGACACATGGTCCGGCACGGTGGCGGGCCAGCCCACGGCACCGAAGAAGATCGCGTCCATGCCCGCCAGCTGCGCCTTCCAGTCGTCGGGCATCATTTTTCCGTGGGCGGCGTAGTAGTCGCAGCTGGCCCAGTCGATGGCAGTGGTTTCGAGCGCAATGCCAAAACGCGCTGCGGCGGCTTGCACCACGCGCAGGCCTTCTGGCAGCACTTCCTTGCCAATGCCGTCTCCGGCGATGAGGGCGATGCGGTAGGTTTTGGGGGCAGTGGAGAAGGTCATCAAGCGGTCCTTGCAATGGCTTCGAGGGTGCGGCTGCAGGGCGCAGCCAGCGGCATGGTCTGCATTGTTCCCAGCGCTTCCGATAACTACAATCCGCCAACTGTGGCCTTATCCTTCACACATCGTGCATAAAAATCCTGCAGCCGAAGACCTGCGCGTGTTCACGGCCGTGGTGCGCAAGGCCAGCTTTGGCGGCGCCGCCACCGAGCTGGGCACTTCGCCCGCCTACGTCAGCAAACGCATCCGCCTGCTGGAGCAGGACCTGCAGGTCAAGCTGCTGCACCGCACCACCCGCCGCGTGGCGGTGACGGAGGAGGGCGAGCGCGTCTTCCACTGGGCGCAGCGCATTCTGGACGACATGGAGCAGCTGATGCAGGAGGTAGCGGTGACGCGCAGCGAGCCACGCGGCCTGCTGCGGGTGAGCAGCAGCTTTGGTTTTGGCCGCCAGATCGTGGCGCCTGCGCTGTCGCGGTTGGTGGAGCAGCACCCGGGGCTGCAGGTGCGTCTGGAAGTGTTCGATCGGCTGGTGGATGTGGCGGGCGAAGGGTTTGACCTGGACGTGCGCGTGGGCGACGAAATTGCGCCGCACCTGATCGCCCGCCGCCTGGCCGACAACCACCGCGTGTTGTGTGCGGCGCCTGCCTACCTGCAGAGCAAGGGCTCGCCGCGCACGGTGGCCGACCTGGCCGCGCACGACTGCCTGGTGATCAAGGAGCGTGACCATCCATTTGGCGTGTGGCGCCTGCGCAGCGGTGCGCAGGAAGAGTCGGTGAAGGTGCGCGGCCCGCTGTCGGCCAACAACGGCGAGATGGCCGTGCAGTGGGCGGTGGACGGACGTGGCGTGGTGCTGCGCTCGTTGTGGGATGTGGGCGCGCACCTGCAGACCGGGCGCCTGGTGCAGGTGCTGCCGCAGTGGCAGCAGGAGGCCAATGTGTGGGCCGTCTACCCCACGCGGCTGGAGCGCTCGGCCAAGGTGCGGGTGTGCGTGGAGTTTTTGCAGGCGCACTTTCGCGACGGGTGGGCGTCGGGCAGCGCAAAGACCGGTGTGGGCGCAAACGCCTCGGTTTGAAGCAAAAATAGCTGCTAGCGCCCGTCTTACAAGCGCTAGCAGCTATCAAAAAGATGCCGGTCGTACCGTGGGCACGACCGCAGGGGCGATCAGCCCGCCAGTGCCGCTTTCACGGCGGCCGACACCTGGCCCATATCGGCCTTGCCCGCCAGGCGGGTCTTGACCACGCCCATGACCTTGCCCATATCGCCAGGGCCCGATGCGCCCACCTCAGCCACGATGGCCTTCACGGCAGCCAGCGTTTCTTCGGCCGACATGCGTTCGGGCAGGTAGGCCTGCAGCACAGCCATCTCGGCCTTTTCCTTGTCGGCCAGGTCCTGGCGGCCTGCGCCTTCAAAGGCGGTGATCGAGTCCTTGCGCTGCTTGATGAGCTTGTCCACGATGGCAACCACGGCCGCGTCGTCCAGCACGATGCGCTCGTCCACTTCCTTTTGCTTCATCGCGGCCTGCAGCAGGCGGATGGTGCCCAGGCGCTCGCTGTCCTTGGCGCGCATGGCGGTTTTCATGTCTTCGGTGATCTGGTCCTTGAGGCTCATGGCGGCTTCCTTGGTTGGTTTTAGACAAGAACAGGGGTTTGCCAAAAGGCTTTCTGGCTAGGCGTCAACGCCGCAGACAGTAGTGTTGCTACGGCAAGGCGTTGCAACGACGCCAGAAAGCCTTTTGGCAAACCCCAAAAACAAAAACCCGCGCTTGGCGTCCCTAGCGCGGGTTTGTCGGCACTCCGTATCAGGACGGGGCCAAAGCGGTACTTAGTACAGCTTCTTGGGCAGTTGCATGCTGCGAACGCGCTTGTAGTGACGCTTCACGGCAGCAGCCTTCTTGCGCTTGCGCTCGGCGGTGGGCTTTTCGTAGAACTCACGGGCGCGCAGGTCGGTCAGCAGGCCGAGCTTTTCAATGGTGCGCTTGAAGCGGCGCAGTGCAACGTCAAAGGGTTCGTTTTCTTTTACGCGGATCGTAGTCATTAGCTAATGTTTTCCAAATGGTGCCTGCAGAGGGGCTTGGGGAGATCGGGCCTCAAGTCCGTACAAAGCGGTTTCCCCGTCTGTAACTAGTATTTGGCCGACGGGGCATTGCCAGCAAAGCCGGAGATTATAGCCTTTATCCACGCCCAGAGCGCAAGGATTGCCGGTCTGTCCCCGAACAGGGCGTCCGGTGGGCTTCTCACAGCCGGGCCGCACCGCAATGGCGCGGAAGTTGCTTCACGTTGTAACACTCCTATTCACCGGTGGAGAGCCCTGGCCATCCGCCCGGGCGGCCCCGCCGCAGACACCATGGCATTCATGCACCGCGTATCGGGTTGGCTGGGCCGGCTCAGTGTGGGCCGCAAGCTCATGCTCATCTATCTGCTGGACCTGACGGCGGTGATCTACGTCTCCAGCATCCTGATCCACGAAAAATACCTGGCGATTGATTTCACGCGCAAGGAAGTGGTGGGCACGACCTATGCGGCCGTGGTGCGCGATGGGCTGATGGGGCAGTTCCTGGATGCTTCGCAGCAGCCTCCGCTGGTGGCCGATGTGCTGACCCGCCTGGACGCCGTACGGGCAGCCCACGACGAACAACTGCACACGGCCGAGGTGGGGCAGCGGTTTGGCGTGGCGCTGCAGCAGCTGACGGGCCAGCCCCAAGGGGGCGCTCCAGCTGCTGATCCGCAGACGCTCACCCGGCTGCGCAGCCAGCTGCTGCGCGAGGGGCGTGAGTTGCTCACCACGGTGGGCAACCAGTCCAACCTGATCCTGGACCCGGACCTGGACAGCTACTACGTGATGTCGCTGGTGGTGCTGCGGTTTCCCGAGTTGCTGCAGGCGGTGCATGACACCGTCAGCTTTTTGAACGCAGCGCCATCAAGGCGCGGGCCGCAGTGGTCGTCCGAGCTGCTGACGCTGGTGGGGCGGCTGGATGCGGTGATGCTGGGTATCGAGTCGGACTACAACCAGGCCTTCATTGCAGGCTCGCCCGAGATGCGGGCCGCGCTCGTGCGCCAGCGCGAGGCGCTCAAGGCGGCGCAGGAGGGCTTTCAGGCCTTGCTGCAGGGCATTGCGTCGGGCGAGTCGCGCCTGACGGTGGCGCAAGTGGGTGTGCAGGAGGCACAGGTGCTGGGCGCGCTGCGCGATGCCTGGTCGGTGGGCATTGTGGACCTGGAGCGTTTGCTGAACCAGCGCGCCGACAGCCTGTTTGCCCGCATGTGGTTGCACTTGGGCACGGCGCTGGTGCTGCTGGGCTGCATCCTTTCGCTCGTCACCCTGGTCGCGCGCCAGATCGCCAAACCGCTGCAGCAACTGGCCCGCGTGGCCGACGAGGTGCGCAAGAGCGGCGACCACACGCTGCGCGCGCACTGGGCCAGCCGCGACGAGATCGGCCGCCTGGTTACCGCGTTCAACGAGATGCTGTCCCAGCTCGACCGCGACCGCGTGCTGCAGCAAGAGCTGGCCGCCAGCGCCCGTGCGGCCGAGGCCCAGCGCGAGCTGGTGGAGGCCTTCCCCATCCCCATGGTGGTCACGTCGATTCCCGAGCACGAGGTGCTGCACTCCAACGCACCTGCGGCCCACTGGCTGGGGGGCCGCAAGACCGACCCCTGGGCCGTGGGGCTGGAGCCCGGCGTGCGCGCGCGCTTCTTCCAGCGCCTGGCGGACCAGGGCTCTGTTGATGAGTTCGAGGTGCGCTGGAAGGGCAGCCCCGAGCCTTCGTGGGCCGTGCTGTCGGCGCGGCGCCTGCAGTTCCAGGGGCGCGACTCGGTGCTCACGGCCTTCACGCCCATCAACGTGCTCAAGGTGATGGAGCAGCGCCTGGAGCTCTGGGCCAAGGTGTTCGAGGCCTCGTCCGAGGGCATCATCATCATGAACGCCGAGCAGCAGATCATCAGCGTGAACAAGGCGTTCTGCCGCAGCACGCACTACGACTTCTACGAGGTCATTGGCGAAGACCTGGGCTTTCTGCTGGAAGAGGCGGGCGCCGAGCCGCTGTCGGTGCAGATCCAGCGCACCATGCTCGACAAGGAGTCGTGGCAGGGCGAGGTGCGGTTTCGCCGCCGCTCGGGCGAGACCTACCCGGCCTGGCTCATGGTGTCGGCCGTGCGCGAGGGCAAGGGCGGTGCGGTGGCCAACCACATCGGCATTGCCATCGACATCACCGACCGCAAGCTCAACGAGGAGCGCATCCAGTTCCTGGCGCACCACGATGTGCTCACCGAGCTGCCCAACCGATCACTGTGCGTGCAGCGCCTGCAGATGGCGCTGGCGCAGGCGCCCATCACGGGTGAAAAGGTCGCGGTGCTGTTCATCGACCTGGACCGCTTCAAGGCCATCAACGACACGCTGGGCCACCACATTGGCGATGGCCTGCTGCGCTCGGTGGCCGCGCGCCTCACGCAGGCCGTGCGCAGCCGCGACACCGTGAGCCGCCTGGGCGGCGACGAGTTTGTGGTGGTGATGCGCGACGTGGCCGGGCGCGAGGATGTGCAGCAGCTGGTGGAGCGGCGGCTGATCCCGCTCATCCGCCAGAGCCACCCGGTGGAGGGGCATGAACTCAATGTGTCCTGCAGCGTGGGCATCGCCGTGTACCCCGAGGATGGCAGCGACATTGACGAACTCATGCGCCGCGCCGACGCCGCCATGTACGAGGCCAAAACCACCGGCCGCGACATGGCGCTGTTTTATTCCATGGAGACCGACCAGCGTGCGGTGGCCCGTCAGACCATGGAGCAGCAACTGCGCCGCGCGCTGGAGCGCCACGAGCTGAGCCTGCACTACCAGCCCCGCCTGAGCGCCCAGGGCACCCAGCTGCTGGGCGTGGAGGCGCTGCTGCGCTGGACCAGCCCGGTGCTGGGCTCCATCCCTCCCAGCGAGTTCATCCCCATCGCCGAAGAGACCGGCATGATCCGCGCCATTGGCAGCTGGGTGTTGCAGCAAGCCTGCGAGCAGTGGGTGCGCTGGCAGCAGCTGGCGCTGGAGGCGGGCCCGGGCGATGCCTTGATGCCACACCCGCTGGCCCGGGTGTCGATCTCGGTCAACCTGTCGGCCGCGCAGATGTCAGACCCCGCGCTGGTCGCCGACATCGAGGCGCTGCTGCTGCGCACTGGCATGCCCGCGCACCGGCTGGAGCTGGAGATCACCGAGTCCCAGCTCATGGACAACGCCCATGCGGCCGAGCAGCAACTGGCGGCGCTCAAGGCGCTTGGCGTGCAGCTGTCCATCGACGATTTCGGCACCGGGTATTCCAGCCTGGCCTATCTGAAGCGCTTTGACATCGACCGCCTCAAGGTGGACAAGTCCTTTGTGCGCGACATGCTGGCCAACCCAGCCGACATGGCCATCACCCGCGCCATCATCGCGCTGGGCCACACGCTGGGCCTGCGCATCGTGGCCGAGGGCGTGGAAGACCTGGCCACGGCCCAGGTGCTGAGTGCGCTGGATTGCGAGGAGCTGCAGGGCTACCACTTCAGCCGGCCGCTGCCGGTGCCGGAGCTGGAGGTCTGGGCGTGCCAGCACCAGCCCTCGGGCGCGCCGGTGCGGGAGGCCGCTGTGCTGGCCTGATGGACTTTTACGGGTCCGTCAGTGCGCAGCGCCAGCAGGCTCTGCCTGCGGCAGTGGCAGCGCCTGCGCGCAGGCATATGCGCTGGCCCAGGCCCACTGAAAGTTGTAGCCGCCCAGCCAGCCTGCCACGTCCACCACCTCGCCAATGAAGTACAGGCCGGGCTGCGTCTTGCACTCCATGGTCTGCTGCGACAGCGCGCGCGTGTCCACGCCGCCCAGCGTTACTTCGGCTTTCTTGTAGCCCTCGGTGCCCGTGGGCGTCAGCTCCCAGCGCGCCAGCTGCTCCGCCAGGCGCGCCAGGGCCTTGTCGCTGGCCTCGTTGATGGGCCGCTGCCAGTCCGCCTCGCGGCTGGCCCAGGCGTCGGCCAGCCGGCTTGGGACCAGGGTGGCCAGCTCGTTGGCAACCAGCTTGCGCGAGCGGGCCTTGCCCTGCGCCAGCGCAGCGGGCAGGTCCACCGTGGGCGCCAGGTTGATGGCCAGGGGCGTGCCCTCCTGCCAGTAGCTGGAGATCTGCAGCACCGCCGGGCCCGACAGGCCCCGGTGGGTGAACAGCAGGTCTTCGTCAAACGCCATGCGAGTTTTCTTGGCACCTGTGCTGATCTGCACCGGCAGCGCCAGCCCCGCCAGCTGCGCATACGGCGCCCAGCCCGCGCCGTCAAAGGTCAGCGGCACCAGGCCCGGCTTGCGCTCGATGAGCGGGATGCTGAACTGCTGCGCGAGCCGGTAGCCAAAGTCGGTGGCGCCGATCTTGGGGATGGACAAGCCGCCGGTGGCAATGACCAGCGCACCCGCCGACACCGGCCCACGATCAGTATCAATTTGATAGCTGCCCCGGCATGATTCACTAGCGCTTGATGCCAAAAAGTCTATTTTTTTGACGCTACAGGGCTGCCAGCGGGTCACGCCACCCGCCTCACACTCGGCCAGCAGCATGGCAATGATGTCCTCGGCCGAGCGGTCGGCAAACAGCTGGCCCTTGTGCTTTTCGTGAAACGGGATGTCGTGCTTTTGCACCAGCGCAATGAAGTCGGCGGGCGTGTAGCGCGACAGCGCCGAGCGGCAGAACTGCGGGTTCTGCCCCACAAAGTGTTTGTGCGGCGCGGCCGGGTCCAGGTCGCGGTTGGTGAAGTTGCAGCGCCCGCCGCCCGAGATGCGGATCTTTTCGGCCACCTTGTCGGCATGGTCGATGAGCAAGACCTTCAGGCCCCGCTGGCCCGCCTGGCCCGCGCAGAACAGGCCGGCAGCGCCGGCGCCGATGATGATGGCGTCAAAAAATGGGAGGGACACGGGAAGGCATCAAAAGGGACAAAGGCGTGATTGTCCCCCGGCTGCCCCGGGGCCTGCTCCGCACGGCGCGATGCCGCTGCGGCGCAAGCCCCGGTCGCCCCCTCTCTCCCTCTTGTGTTGCTAGTCGGCCGGTCAGAACGCTGCGCGCAGCGTCACGCTCAGGTTGCGCGGGTCCGCATAGTTGCCGTAGTCCAGGTTGGCCCAGTACTTCTGGTTGGTCACGTTGTTCACCGCCAGCGTCGCGCTCACCTTGGGGTTGAACTGCCAGGATGCACGCAGGTTGAGGATGGCCTTGGGCGACTGCTTCACCGTCACCGTGCCGCTGGGGTGCGGGATGTTGAAGCCCTCGATGGCGCTTTGCCAGGTCAGGTTGCCGCCCACCGACAGCGGCGCCAGCGCGCCCGACAGCTGGTAGTCCGTGCCCAGTTGCAGCAGGTAGTCGGGCATGTTGGCGTAGATCAGGTCGGTCGGGGCACGCGTGACCTTGGCGCGGGTCAGGCCCGCGCTCACACGCCACTGCCGGGTGGCCATGCCTGAGAACTCCAGCTCGAAGCCGGTGGACTTCGTGCCGTTCACGGCCACGTAGGGCAGGCTGCCGTCGGGCAGCGGTGTGGTGATGGCGCTGTCGCGCACGCCGAAGTTGTCTTGCTTGGTCTGGAACACCGCAAAGTGCGCCTGGATGCGGCGCTCGAACAGCTCGGCCTTGAGGCCAGCCTCGGCATTGCTGCCGATGACGGGCGACAGCGGATTGTTGTTGCGGTCCTTGTAGTTCTGCGGGTTGAAGATGCGCGCGTAGCTGGCGTAGGCCGACAGGGTGGGCGTGATGTCGTACACCGCGCCGATGAAGGGCGTGACCTTGCGGTTCTCGTCCTGGATGGCCGAGCGGCCTGCATAGCTGCCGGTGGTGCCATAGGTGTCGGAGTGGCGGTGCCAGTCGGTCAGGCGCAGGCCGGTGAGCACCGACAGCGGGTCGGCCACGCGCCAGCGTGCCGAGGCGAACAAGCCCGTCTGCTGCGTGATCTGCGTGCGCCATGCGCCAGTCTTGGAATACGTGGGCGCAGGTGCGTTGCCGTCCCAGGTGTAGATGTTGGGGATCACGTAGCTCCACCCCGCCACGGACGTGTAGCCATCGGTGCGCGTGGCGGTGCGGGTGGAGCTCATGCCCACCACCAGGTCGTGCTTGCGGCCACCCAGCTCGAACTTGCCCGACAGGTAGGCGTCCACCGTGTCCTGCGTTTCGCTGCTGCCACTCACGGCGGCATACAGCGTGGTGCCCGCGCCGGTGACCGGGTTGATGAATGGGGCCTGGCTGGTGGTGGCGCCATAGCCGTAGGTGCTCAGGCGGAAGGTGTCGCCCTCGGTGTGGTTCAGCGCGGCCTTCAGGCTCCAGTCGTCATTGAGCTGGTGGTCCAGCGTGGCGTAGAGCGTGCCGGAGGTGCGCTCCCAGCGCGTCCAGGGCGGCGAGAAGCTGGTGGAGATCGGCAGGTCGATGGGCGCGCCCGTGGTGGCAAAACGCGGGATGGTGCCCCAGATCGGCGCCTTGGGGTCGTTGGACTGGCGCTGGTAGCCCAACGACACCACGGTGGCGGTGCCGATGTCGGCCTCCACCGCAGCCAGCAGGGCGGTCTTGTCCTCGGAGTAGCGGTCGCGGAAGCTCTCTTTTTTCTGCGGAGCCACGACCAGGCGGCTGCGCACACTGCCGTCGCTGTTGAGCAGTGCGTTGATGTCCAGCTCGCCCCGGTACAGATTCCACGACCCGGCGGTGAGCGCTACAGACGCTGCAAACTCACGCTGCGGGCGCTTGCGGATCATGTTGATGGTGGCCGAGGGCACGCCCACACCGGTCTGAATGCCGTTGGCGCCGCGCACGATGTCGATGCGCTCGTACAGCGCGGTGTCGAACTCCTGGTTGGTGCTGCTGCTGTAGCTGGGCAGGCCGTCGGTCTGGAAGTCGGTGATCTGGAAGCCGCGCGCGTAGTACAGCGGGCGCTGTGTGTCGTAGAAGCTCACGGCAATGCCGTTCACGTTGCGCAGCACGCTGTCAATGCTGGTGAGCGACTGGCGCTCGATCTGCGCGCGCGTCACCGTGCTGACGGACTGCGGCGTTTCACGCGGCGTGAGCTGGAGGCGGGTGGATGCGCTCTCGCGCGCACCCGACACGGTGACGCTGTCCAGCGCCTTGGGCTCCACGACCTGGTCGGTGTTGGCTGTGCCCGAGAGGGAGGGTTCGGCTGCGGGCGCTGGTGACCCGGCGGTGGTCTGGGCACTGGCGGTGCCCATCATGTTGGCTGCGAGGAAGGCGGCCACCGCCAGAGGGTGGAGGGCACAGACAAGGTGTCTGCGGGGTGCGTGCATGAAAGGGCTCCTGGGGGAAATGCGTTGGCAGGCTGGCTGGCAACGCTCCTCCGACGGGATGCACGGCTGGCTGGGATTTGTAAAATTTTAAATACAAATGCGAACTATTCTCAAAAACTTGGCAGATATTGCCCCAAGGTGCGGGTTTTTGTTGTTCTGGTGGCACAACTCACCGGGTGGGACGCAGTCCGCTGCACCTGGTAGCCAGGGTGATGCCTTTGCGTGGCGCTGTGGTGGGCACTGCGGCACGCCCACGCGGTGTGCCATGCCCCCTGCAGGCCCGCTGGCGCCGAAGCCGCCAGCGACTGCTGATGCGGCGCTTACTGCCTGTACACCCCGCCAGTGCCCACCACCGCAATGTCCACATAGTTGGACCCATGGTGGTTCTGTGCGCTGAACTGGTAGCCGAAGCCGCCCAGGTCCAGATTGCCCAGGCCCTCCATGGCAGTGACCAGGCTGGTGCGTGTGACGCCAGGCCCCGCAGCGCGCAGGCCTTCAATGAGTACGCGCGCGTCCATGTAGCCGGTGTAGCGGTCGTAGTCCACGGGCTTGTCGTAGCGCTTCATGGAGGCCTGAAAGTCGCGCGTGAGCGCAATGGTGGGCTTGGTGGGCGAGGGGCCCGTACGCGCCACCGCCAGGCCACGCGCATCGTCGCCCAGCGCCTTGAGCACAGCGGTGCCTGCACTCAGCGACAGGGTGTAGATGGGCACGCCCAGGTGAGCGCGGTTGGCCCGCACATAGGCCACTACCGACGGGCCTGCCGCCACCAGCAGCACGGCCTGCGGCTTTTGGCTGGCCAGGGCCTTGGCGGCTTCGTTCGCGTCTTCACCCGACGAGGCCAGCGCATGCGACCCCGCCAGCGTCGCGCCTTCAGCGGCAACCGTCTTTTCGACCAGGGGCAGCAGCAGTTTGCCGAAGTCATTGTTTTCGTAGGCCACCGCAATGCGCGAGGTCTGCACGGCCACCAGGTTGCGCACGATCTTCACCAGTTCGTCGGCATAGCTGGCGCGGGTGGTGAGAAGGTAGGGGTGCTGCTGCGCGCGGACGGCGGGGCTGCCGGTGTACACGGAGATCAGCGGCAGCTTGGCCTGCGCCAGGTAGGGCAGCAGCGTCATGACCTGCGAGGTACCGGCCACGCCAAACAGTGCCAGCACGCCGTCTTTTTCGCTCAGTTGCTTGGCGTTGTCCAGCGCACGGCGGGCGTCAAAACCATCGTCCAGCGACACCAGCCGGATCTTGCGGCCACCGATGCCGCCCTTGGCGTTGGCGTCTTCCACGGCGGCTTCCTGCCCCTCGTGGATGGGCGACAAAAACGGCGCCATGCCGCCTGACAGTGCGGTTGAGCGGCCGATGAGGATGTCTCCCTTGCCGCCGCCGGCGGGCTGTGCGCGGGCGGGCAGGCCAGCCAGGGCTGCGCTACCGGCCAGCGCAAGGACCAGGCTGCGGCGGCGCGCCAGGGGCAGCCCCTGGTCGGCGGGCCACGCATTTGCATTCGGGGTCTTCATCACACAGCATCTCCAGCAAAAAACCGATTCAAAGGGCTGCGAGGCCCCGAAGAGCGGCGATGGTAGGAGGGCGCTGTGCCCGGCACGCACCGGGTTTCTACCGGGGGCGCGTCATCTTAGGGACATGTGTCTATCCACCCATGGCTCTGTCGGCACCCGCGCAAAACGGTGCGATTCGTCCCGCCCCATGCGGCGCGGTAGCATGTGGCATGGACCTGCCAAGGAAGACACCATGACTCTGATCCGCTACTCCATCTGTGCCCTGGCGCTGGGCTGCCTGGCCCCCGCCTGGGCCATCAACAAGTGCACGGACGCCAATGGCAAGGTGTCGTTCCAGGACGCGCCTTGTGCGGGCGAGGGCGAGAAGATCGACGTGCGCCCCACCACCCGTGGCGCCACCCCGGTGCAGCCGCCCGCAGCGCCTTCGGCCGAGGGCGCATTTGGCCCCACCTGGCAGCGCAAGAATTACCTGCAGACCCAGGGCATCCCCCAGGCGCGCGCCGCTATCGAGCGCAACCAGCGTGAATGCACGGCCCAGCCCAATGCCGTGGCCACGGCAGGGCCGCTGCGGCGCGGCAACCTGCCGTCGGGCAACCAGTTTGTGCAGGAGGGTGCGGAAAAGGCCGCCGATGCCAAAGCCGCGTGTGAAGAACGGACCGAGGCCCTGCGCGAGCAACTGCGGGTGCTGGAGCGAGAGCTGGCGGCGATGCCCTGAGACAGCGGCCCTGTCAAAGAGAACTCTTCACCCCTTCCAGGTGAACGGAAACTTGAACTGCTTCACAAAGCCGTTGGGCACGTAGTCGCCCAGCACGCCATAGTGCTCGGGCCAGAGCTTGGTGCTTTTGACGGCGGTGCCAAACAGGTAGTCCAGAAACGCGAAGTGCGCGGCGTAGTTCTTGTCCAGCGCCTCCTGGTCCTGGCTGTGGTGCCAGTGGTGGAAGTTGGGCGTGACCAGCACGTAGCGCAGCGGCCCAAGTCGCACGCTCACATTGGCGTGGTTGAACACGGCCTGGAAGCCCACCACCACGATGTATGCGTCGATCACTTCCTTGCTGAAGCCCAGCACATAGATGGGGGCCAGCACCAGCGTGCGGGTGATCAGCAGCTCCAGGATGTGCTGGCGCGAGCCCGCCATCCAGTCCATGCTTTTGACGCTGTGGTGCACGGCGTGCAGGCGCCACAGCAGGGGCACCTCGTGGTAGGCGCGGTGCGTCCAGTACTGCACCAGGTCGGCCACCAGGATGATGAGGAACAGTGCCACCCAGAAGTTCAGCCCCTGCACCCAGCCGCGAATGCCGTCGCTCGCCGCCCAGCCAAAGAACTTGTGCACGATGAGGTTGGTGGCCAGCAGCACAAAACCCACCACCATGTGGTTGACGATGAAGTGGTGAAAGTCCGTCTGCCACTCGGCGCGGAAGATGGGCTGGTCCTTGCGCAGCGCAAACAGCTTCTCGATGAAGATGAAGATCAGCGAGCTGCCCAGCAGGTCCAGGATGAACCAGTCGAGGCCGATGTAGGGTGTGTTGTCGGGGAAGTTCGGGTCCACCTCCACCTTGTGGCCGCCCAGCAGCGCGGCAATCGCCACGATGGCAAACGCAAAGGTGGCCAGCCAGCGGGCGCGGTTGAACAGGATGTTGACCAACGAGATGCCGCCCGCAATTGCCATGGCCACCAGCATGATGTTGCGTATCACCGCCACGTCGTAGCTCTTGCGCAGCTGCGGCGTGGTGAGGTACTCGGGGAAGTGAAAGGCCAACACGCCCAGAAGGCACAGGATGGCCAGCGTGAGCGCAATCACGCCCGACACCAGCCCCTTGCCGGTGCGCAATGCGCCGTGGCTTTCGGTGAATTCGTTGAGTTTTTCTAGTTCGATCATCGGTTCCTCCTCGCACCCGGTCAGCAGGTGCTGCGCGAGTGTAGCGAAGCCGCCACCCGCAGTGCGCCGGGCTCAACTTGCACGCGACGCAGCACACGCAGCTTTCTAAAATCGCTGCATGAACATCCCTTCACACCAACTCAGCATGACCGTGCTCATGTCGCCCGACATGGCCAACTTTTCGGGCAACGTGCACGGCGGCGCCATCCTCAAGCTGCTGGACCAGGTGGCGTACTCGTGCGCCAGCCGCTATTCGGGCTGCTACACCGTGACGCTGAGCGTGGACCAGGTGATGTTTTTGCAGCCCATCCATGTGGGCGAGCTGGTGACGTTTCTGGCCAGCGTGAACTACACGGGCAGCTCGTCGATGGAAGTCGGTATCAAGGTGGTGGCCGAAGAGATCCGTTCGCAGGTGGTGCGGCATGTGAACAGCTGCTTTTTCACCATGGTGGCGGTGGATGAGGCGCGCAAGCCCGTGCAGGTGCCGCCACTGTCGCCTTCCACCCCCGACGAGCGCCGCCGCTGGGACGCTGCGGTGATCCGCAAGACGCTGCGCAAGGAACTGGCACAGCGGTTTCAGCAAGTGCGAGAAACCGCCGGGCAGTAATCCGTTGAGTGGGCGCCTTCCAAGGCCCTGGGCGCATCGCCCCGGGCCTTTTCTCTGTCCCTCACGCTGTGCTGCTCAGGCCGCGTTGCGGCTGCGTCCGGCCAATGACACCGCCTGCAGGGACAGGCCGTCAATTTCGTTGGTGATGCCTGACAGCACATTGGCCACCACCGCAAACTCGCGCCCGTGCTGCCCGGCACGCGCTGCCATCACCTGGGCGTTGAAGCTGACCACCTTGGCCTCGCGGGCCACGGTCTGGATCGAGGCCACGATGCCGGCCAGCTCTTTCATCAGGGTTTCGGACTGCGCCTTGCTTACCTGGTCGAACGCGGTGGTGGCCGTGTTGAGGGCGTCGAGCACACCGTCGGTGGTTTCGACCAGCCTAGCCAGGGCGTCTTCCACGCGCGGGCTCTGGCGCTCGGCCAGGTCCAGCGCCGTGCCCACCTGCTGGGCAAACGCGTCGATGGTGGCGCCCACGCCCTGGGGGCCGTGGTAGGCCTTGCGGATGATTTCGCCGCTGGCGGCATCGAGGTGGCGGGGCGTGTCGACCAGCCGGGCCTGGCTGTCGGTGAACAGCGCGAGCGAGCTGCGCGCGGCCTTCAGGTGCAGGTCGCTGCCGCGCGCGGCCAGCACGGTTTGCAGCACCATGCGCTGCGACAGCATGCGCTGGCGCGCTGCAAGATTGACGAGCGACATGCCCCCATCGCGCGATGGAGCCTGTGCAGGGGACGACAGCGTGGGCATGCTGGAAGTGCGTGCGGGGAGGGGGAAGGCTGCCATGATGTTCCTTGTGCGTGTTGCATTCAGATGCATGTCTTCAAGCAATACCCGGGCCAATGTGTGTACAGCCGCGTGACCCAATGCGGTGCTGTGGAGCGGGGGGCAGGCTTGATGAAAAACGCGGCTGCGCAACGCGTGGGCGTGCCCTGAAGCACATTGGTTTGCGCTCGCGCACGGTGCATCCCCGACCTGCGCAGCGCGCAATCGGGACTGTGGAATTGTGGGGGTCGTTGTGTGTGCTCAGCCCGCGCGCCGGGCCTGCAACGGCACGGCGCCAGCGTCCTGCACGGCCAGTGCGACTCCGCGCACCACATCGCCCACCACAATCACCGAGGGGCTGGCCAGCCCTTCGCGGGTGATGGTGGCGTGCAGCGCGCCCAGGGTGGTGATGGCATGCCGCTGGTGGGGCAGGCTGGCGTGCTGGATGACGGCGACCGGTGTGTCTGCAGGCAGGCCGGTGAGCAGTTCTTGCTCGATGGTAGCGGCGCCGCTTACACCCATGTAGATGACCAGCGTGAGCTTGGCGTCGCGCGCCGTGGCGGCCAGTTGGCGCCAGTCGGTGCCCGCGTCACCGGGCTTGGCGTGGCCGGTGACAAACACCACGCCGTGGGCATGCTCACGGTGCGTGAGCGGTGCGCCCAGCGAGGTCAGGCCCGCCAGGCCTGCGGTGATGCCGTTGATGACGGTGACCTGCACACCGGCGGCACGCAGGTGCTCCACCTCTTCGCCACCCCGGCCGAAGATGAAGGGGTCGCCGCCCTTGAGGCGCACCACGTTCTCGCCTTCGTTCACGGCCATCAGCATCAGCTTTTCGATGAAGGCCTGTGGTGTGCTTTTGCAGCCGCCGCGCTTGCCCACGTAGACGATGCGCGCTGTGGGCGATGCGTGCTCCACGATGGCATCGCTCACCAGGTCATCCACGAGCAGCACGGTCGCCGCCTGGATGGCCTTGAGCGCCTTGAGGGTGAGCAACTCCGGGTCGCCCGGGCCTGCGCCCACCAACGTGCAGCTGCCGCCGGTGCCCAGGTGGGGTGGGGCTGTGGGCGATGTGATGGACGGCGTGGGGCGGCTCATGGGGATGTCTCCGAAACGGTTTGATCGACCAGTCGCAAGATATGTTCCACCTGCCGTTCAATGGCGTGTGGAATGGGCAAATCGCCCGCCAGCACCTGGCGCGTGTAGGTGGCTGTGGTGGCCACATCGATCTCGGCGGGCAGGCCGGGCACCTCGCTGGCCGTGCCCGGTTGTTGTGCCTCCAGCACCGTATGCACGCCGTGCACAAAGCCGTCGTAGCGGGGGGTGCGGCGTGGGTCCGTGGCGACCTCGCCCTCCAGCCCGCGCGAGAGCAAGGCGTTTATCCCCAGGGGGCGGAAGGTGCTCTGCAGCATCTCGAAATATTCGGGGTGGGTGTACGCCGTGACCACCACCGACGGCCCTGCGCACGGGCTCATCAGCTTGACCACGCTGTGCCCCGGGTTGCGCAGGCCCACCACCTCGCGCACGGCCAGCAGGCGTGCCAGCCCTGCGTGCAGGTGCTGGGTGTGCATGTGGCGCACCGTGCCGTTTGCTATCTTTTCAGGAGCTGTCAGGGCAGGTACTTCTAGCGCATTGAGCACATCCGATGCCAAAACGCGCCGCGCCTCGGTGCGCATGCCGTGCAGCAGCACGGGCAACCCTTCACGGGCCAGCAGCAGCGCCAGCAGCGGCGTCAGCACCGGCAGCTTGCGTGCGCCGTTGTAGCTGGGCAGCACGATCAGCGGGCGGTCGGTGGCGGGCAGCAACGCCAGGCGGCTGTGCGTGGCATCCAGAAAGCCGCACATCTCCTCGGACGTCTCGCCCTTGATGCGCATGGCCAGGCAGAAGGCGCCAATCTCCAGATCGGTCACGGCACCGTCCAGCACCTGGCCGAACAGGTCCGTGGCCTGCTCGCGCGTCAGCGGCTTGGCGCCGCGCGCGCCGCGGCCGATTTCCTTGATGTACTGGCTAATGCCCATGGCTTTTGTTGGCGGGACTTGTGAAACAGGGCGCCAGCGTCGTTGTTTCGGCTTGCCGTACAGGCGTACTGTCTGCGCCGAAAGCGCCTAGTTGGAGCCCTGCTGCACAAGTCCTGGTGGGGTTTGTTGGTTCGAGGGCTATTTTCCTGCAAGCAAGAGAACTTTTGGTTATATGACGGCCTGCGCGAGCGGTTTGGACGCCAGTGGCCCCGTATTGCGCACCATGCGCTTGAGTTCGGGCACGCACGAGCCGCAGTTGGTGCCGCAGCGCAGTTGGCCTTGCAGTTGCGCCAGGCGGTCGTCGTCGGTGCCATGGCAGTGCGCCAGTTGGGCGGTGATGGCGGCGTCTGTCACGTTGAAGCAGGTGCACACCGGTTTGCCGCGCGACTGCACGGCCACGGGCGCCTTGGCGCCGGGCACCAGCAGCAGGCGGCCGTAGGTCTGTGCAGGAAGCTCTTCCTGCAGCAGGGTCTTGAGCCAGCCTTCGGCGCTGGTGTCGCCAGCGAGCACGATGCCTTCGAGCGTGGTGTTGTCGCCTTGGCGCGTCAGCCGTGCGGCGCGGCGCTGGCCGCGTTTTTTGTCGGCATAGCGCAGCGTGTCGGCGCCTGCCATGCCCAGCAGGGCTTCGATCTGTGCGATCAACGCATCGGGCGGTGCCTCGTGGGCGGCGGCGCGCAGCAGCACGCCAGTGCGCTCGCGGCCGGGCTCATCCAGCGGGGTGTTGTTGCTGAAGGGCACGCAACTGGCGAACGCAAACTGCGCCATCAGTGCGGACAAGGTTTCGCGCGCTGCCAGTGCACCTTCGGCAGGCAGCCAGGCCATGGCCAGCAGCGTCCACGGCAGTTCGGCCTTGAGCACCTTGACGGCCGCGTGTTTCAGCTCGGGCTGTTTGGAGGTGGGGCAGAACGCCGAGGTGGTGAGCGCATTCACGCCCGCCAGCCGCTCGCCGGTGGAGGACACGCCGCTCAAAAATTCGCTGCCCCAGTGCATCGCCATGAACACCTGCGACAGGCCCAGCGTGGCGTCGGCCTGCACGGGCACCACGATGGAGCCGCGCTTGCTGGTCACATGTACCAGGTCGCCGCTGGCCAGCTTGCGCCGCTCCATGTCCTGCGGGTGCATCTGCAGGCTGGGTTCGGCCACATGGCCAAACAGGCGGCCCAGCGTGCCGGTGCGGGTCATGCCGTGCCACTGGTCGCGCAGCCGGCCCGTGGTCAGGCTGAAGGGGTAGCGCGATTCGCGGGGCTCGGCGGTGGGTTGCCATGCATGCGCAGCAAAACGCGCGCGGCCGTCGGCGGTGGGGAACACGCCATCTTCGTACAGGCGGGCCTTACCGGTGGTGGTGCCATCCTCCAGTGGCCACTGCTGCGGGCCTTGGGCTTCGAGCATCTCCCAGGACAGCCCCGTGATGTCCAGGTCACGCCCGCGTGTGCTTTCGCGGTGCTCCTTCCACACGGCTTCTGCGCCCATATCGGCCGCGTCTGTGGCGTAGGGGAACAGCGTGGGTGCACCAGGCCGCAGGCGTGCCTCCAGCTGGTGCGCAAACTGCACCGCAATGGCCCAGTCGTGGCGTGCCAGGCCGGGTGCGGGCACGGCCGTGCGCACGCGCGAGATGCGGCGCTCGCTGTTGGTCACCGTGCCGGTCTTTTCACCCCAGGTGGTGGCGGGCAGAAGCAGGTCGGCAAAGGCGCAGGTGGCGGCAGTGGCAAAGGCCTCTTGCACCACCACAAACTCGGCGCGCTGCAGGGCGCGGCGCACGGTGGCCTGGTCGGGCATGCTTTGCGCGGGGTTGGTGCAAGCAATCCACAGGGCCTTGATCTCGCCGTCGGCAGCGGCCTGGAACATCTCCACCGCCGTCTTGCCGGGCTTGGATGGCACATCGGCCACGCCCCACAGCGCGGCGACTTCGGCGCGGTGCTGCGGGTTGGCCAGGTCGCGGTGGGCGCTGAGCAAATTGGCCAGCCCACCCACTTCGCGCCCGCCCATGGCGTTGGGCTGGCCGGTCAGGCTGAAGGGGCCCGCGCCGGGTTTGCCGATCTGCGCGGTGGCCAGGTGCAGGTTGATGAGTGTGGCGTTCTTGGCCGTGCCGCTGCTGCTTTGGTTCAGGCCCTGGCAGTAGAGGCTCAGGGTCGCTTTGGAGGTGGCGAACCATTTGGCGGCGGTGGTCAGGTCGGCCACGCTGATGCCGCAGGTCTGCGCCACACGCTCGGGCGTGGCGTCGCGCACCAGGGCCTTGAGTTCGTCAAAGCCCGTTGTGTGGGCGGCGATGTAGGCGGTGTCGACCCAGCCCTCCCACAGCATGATGTGCAGCATGCCGTTGAACAGCATCACGTCGCTGCCGGGCTGGATGGGCAGGAACAGGTCGGCCATGCCCGCCGTGTCGGTGCGGCGCGGGTCGGCCACGATGACCTTCATGCCCGGGTTGGCGGCGCGTGCGTCTTCGATGCGGCGGAACAGGATGGGGTGGGCCCAGGCCGCATTGCTGCCCACGATGAACAGGCACTGCGCGTGGTTCACGTCGTCGTAGCAGGCGGGCGGCGCGTCGGCACCCAGCGTTTGCTTGTAGCCGGCCACAGCGCTGCTCATGCACAGGCGCGAGTTGGTGTCGATGTTGTTGGTGCCGATCAGGCCCTTGGCGAGCTTGTTGAAGACGTAGTAGTCCTCGGTGAGCAACTGGCCGCTGACGTAGAAGCCCACGGCATCAGGGCCGTGCTGGGCGATGGTGTGGGCGAACCGGTCGGCCGCCAGCGTCAGTGCGGCATCCCAGGTCACGGGCAGGGCGGCTTCGTTGCGCTGTGCGCGTTGCAGGGGGTGCAGCAGGCGGGTTTGCAGGGTGACCGGGCTGGTGGCTGTGAGGTGCAGGGTCGAGCCCTTGGTGCACAGGCGGCCAAAGTTGGCGGGGTGGGTGGGGTCGCCGCGCACGCCGGTGATCTGGGTGCCTGTGCTTTCGATGATCACGCCGCAGCCTACGCCGCAGTAGGGGCAGGTGGATTTGGTTTCTTGCATGGCGTGGTTGGGGTTGTTTTGGCCTCAGGCGCTAGTGCATGTTGCGCTGTCAGCTATTGTTTTGATAGTGTTGTCGTGTCCTCGCCGGGTACGCATGCGGCGCCTGGGGCGCAACACCCTGCCCGGCTCACACGCCCACCGCCCTGCGCGCAGGCCCTGCGATGGGGCGCGTCAAATCCGTGGCCACCGTCGCCAGCTCGCTCGCGTCCAGGTACACCGCGCCGTCTTCCACCTTCACGGCAAACTTCGGCGTGCAGCCCTCATCGGGCGCCGAGGCCTGGCCGTCGCACAGGCCAATGGTCCAGTTGTGCAGGGGACACGCCACATGGGTGCCAAACACGATGCCCTGGCTCAGCGGGCCGCCCTTGTGCGGGCAGCGGTCCAGCAGCGCGAACACGCCACCGGCGTCGTTGCGGAAGATGGCCACGTCCAGGCCCTGGGGGCGCGCCACGCGGCGTGAGCCCAGCACGGGGATGTCGTCCACCCGGCAGATCAGCTTCCATTCAGGGGTTGGGTTGTTGGTGGTCATGGGAATCGTCCTTGGTGTTGTTCGGTGGGATGTCGGGGGCGCGCAGGGGGCCGTTCCAGGGCAGGCCTTCAGCTGTTGCCCAGTGCGGCATACAGGCCGGTCACGCGGTCCATGCTGGCGAGCAGGTTCTCGCTGCTCACAAACACTTCCGACACCTGGCGGAAGGTGTTGTTGCTGGTGCCCAGGCGCTGCAACGCTGCGTCAAAAAAGACCCACTGGCCGTCGGCCAGCAAAAGCTCTTGCCGGATGCGTGCGGTGGCTTGCGGTGCATTGCGCAGCAGCTCGGTGGCGCTGATGAACTCGTCGCGCGCCTTGGCGATCTCGGTGGTGGCGGTGGAGGTGTCCACCCCCAGCATGGCCGACAGGCAGAACTTGGCCATGCGCTGGCTCAGCATGCGCTGGCGGCCTGCCACGTTGACCAGCTTGCCCACGGGCTTGCCCGAGGCGGCTTCGTACTGCACGGTGCCCTGGTGGGCCAGGGCCAGCACCTTGGCGTCGGCCTGCAGCAAGGCGGCAGCGCCGTCGCGCGACGGGCTGGTGCCCAGCAGCGTGGCCTTGTGGTCGGTCCAGGCAGATTCCAGCTTGGTGTAGGTGTCACGGATGGTGGGAGAGGGCGCGTAGGCCTTGAGTTCGCCCAGCTGGCGCTCGAACAGCGCCAGCGACTGGTCCAGCACGGCGCGTGCAGCAGGCGTGTCGGATTTGTGCGCCAACGCCAGCCAGGCCTTGCCCATGCGCTGGCTCAGCATGCGCTGGCGACCTGCCTTGTTGATGGCGTCGTTCAGGTCAGTGACCTGGGCCTGGGCGGTGCCCAGCGACATGATGCCCAGGGTGCTCCAGGCCGTGGTGTAGCCGGCGGCGGTCAGCAAGGTGCGGCGTTGCATGGTGTGGGGCTCCGGGCGCTTCAGGCGGCGGTCAGCGGGGCAAACTGGCGCGTGTCCACGGCTGCCTTGTCAAACTCGAACCAGGGGTCGGGCTCGCCGTCCAGCGCGAACTGCAGCTGCTCCCACAGCGCCTTGCGGCCTTCGTGGTCTTCCAGAATGCGCTTTTTCACATAGTCCAGGCCCACGCGGCTCACGTAGTGCACGGTGCGCTCCAGGTACCAGCCTTCCTGGCGGTACAGCTCGCAGAACGCGCCGGTGTACTCCAGCACTTCCTCGGCGGTTTTCAGCTTGGTGAAGAAGTGCGCCACCTCGGTCTTGATGCCGCCGTTGCCGGCCACGTACATCTCCCAGCCGCTGTCCACGCCGATGATGCCCACGTCCTTGATGCCGGCTTCTGCGCAGTTGCGCGGGCAGCCACTCACCGCAAACTTGACCTTGTGCGGGGCGTACATGCGCCACATGGCGCGCTCCAGGTCCTTGCCCATCTGCGTGCTGTCCTGGGTGCCCATGCGGCACCACTCGCTGCCCACGCAGGTCTTCACGGTGCGCAGTGCCTTGGCATAGGCATGGCCGCTGGGCATGCCGATGTCCTTCCAGACGTTGACCAGGTCTTCTTTCTTCACGCCCAGCAAATCGATGCGCTGGCCCCCCGTGACCTTGATGGTGGGGATGTTGTACTTGTCGGCCGCATCGGCGATGCGGCGCAGCTCGTCGGCTGTGGTTTCGCCGCCCCACATGCGGGGGATGACGCTGTAGGTGCCGTCTTTCTGGATGTTGGCGTGGCTGCGCTCGTTGATGGCGCGGCTTTGCGGGTCGTCCTTCGCGTCCTTGGGCCAGGTGCTGATGAGGTAGTAGTTGACGGCGGGGCGGCAGGATGCGCAGCCGTTGGGCGTCTTCCACTCCATGAACTTGAACACATCGCCAATGCTCAGCAGCTTGTTGGCGCGAATCGCGTCGCGCACCGCCTGGTGGCCGTGGTCGGTGCAGCCGCACATGGCCTTGGTCTTGGGCGTGGCGCTGTAGTCGCCACCGGCAGTGAACATGATGATCTGCTCGACCAGGCCCGTGCACGATCCGCACGATGCGCTGGCCTTGGTGTGCTTGCGCACTTCATCCAGCGTGAACAGGCCCTTGTCCTTGATGGCCTTGCAGATGGCGCCCTTGGTCACGCCGTTGCAGCCGCAGACCTCGTCGCTGTCCTGCATTGCGGCGGCCTTGCTCTGGCCCTGGTGGCCGGTGTCGCCCAGGTGCGATTCGCCAAACATCAGCTTGTCGCGAATGTCGGTCACGCTGCGGCCATCGCGCAGCAGCTTGAAGTACCAGCTGCCGTCCACCGTATCGCCATAGAGGCAGGCGCCCACCAGCTTGTCGTCCTTGATGACCAGCTTTTTGTACACGCCGCCAAAGGGGTCGCTCATCACGATCTCTTCGGTGTTGTCGCCACCCTGGAAGTCGCCCGCGCTGAACAGGTCGATGCCCGTGACCTTGAGCTTGGTGGAGGTGAGCGAGCCCTGGTAGCGGCCGATGCCGAACTCGGCCAGGTGGTTGGCCAGCACTTTGCCCTGCTCGAACAGCGGGGCCACCAGGCCATAGGCAATGCCCCGGTGTGCCGCGCATTCGCCCACGGCGTAGATGCGAGCGTCGGTGGTGGTTTGCAGCGTGTCGCTCACCACAATGCCGCGGTTGACGTGCAGGCGCATCTTTTCAGCCAGCGCGGTGTTGGGGCGGATGCCCACGGCCATCACCACCAGGTCGGCGGGCACTTCGGTGCCGTCCTTGAACTTGACGCTGGCCACCCGGCCTTCGGCATTGCCCACCAGCTCCTGGGTCTGCGCACCCATCAAAAAGCGCATGCCACGGTCTTCCAGCGACTTCTGCAGCATCTTGCCCGCCACGTCATCGAGCTGGCGCTCCATCAGCGAGGGCATCACGTGCACCACGCTCACGGTCATGCCGCGCTTCATGAGGCCATTGGCGGCTTCCAGGCCCAGCAGGCCGCCGCCGATGACCACCGCGTGCTTGTACGTGGCGGCTGCGTCGATCATGGCCTGTGTGTCGGCGATGTCGCGGTAGGCCAGCACGCCTTTCAGGTCCTTGCCGGGCACGGGCAGGATGAAGGGGTTGGAGCCCGTGGCCATGATGAGGCGGTCGTACTCGGCGGTGATCACATCGCCGTCCTTGCTGCTTGCGCTCACCACACGGCGCACGCGGTCCACATCGGTCACGGTGAAGCCGGTGTGCAGCGTGATGTGGTTGTCGGCGTACCACTGCCAGTCGTTGAGGATGATCTCGTCGATGGTCTGCTCGCCAGCCAGCACCGGCGACAGCAGAATGCGGTTGTAGTTGGGGTGCGGCTCGGCCCCGAAGACCGTGATGTCATACAGATCGGGGGCAATCTTGAGCAGCTCTTCCAGCGTGCGCACACCGGCCATGCCGTTCCCCACCATCACCAGTTTGAGCTTTTTCATCGTGACTCCGTCGGTTCCATCGCCTGGGCGATGCAAAAAACAAAAAAGGCGTCCACACGATGCAGCTCCGACATTCCATCGAAACCGCATGTGGGGACGCCTTCGTCCATACAACCCCTTGGTGCGCCGTTGCACCGCTGAATTGCGTGGCCCAGCTGGGCCGTTGCTTCGGGTAAGCAATGCCCGTGCCAGAGTTTGTGCACTGATGTGGGGTGATCCGGTGTTGTCCGCCCTGCAGAGGGCGGAGTTTTGGGTGTTGACGGGTGGCTCGGCTGCGCGGCGCGGTGCGTGCATGCACCACCTTGGGCATGGAACCTGCATGGAGGTGGTGCATGAGTTTTGAACTGGACATCGGCCACACCTCGCAGGCCGGGCGCAACGAAGTCAATGAAGACTTTGCCGCCCTGTTGCAGGGGCAGGGGCGCGACCGCGAACGCGGCGCCATCGCTGCCATTGCCGACGGTGTAAGCACCGGAGGCAAGGGCCGCGAAGCCGCACAGACCACGGTGAACACCCTGGTGAACGACTACTTCGCCACGCCCGACACCTGGGACACCACCGTGGCGCTGGACCGCATCCTGAGCGCGCACAACGGCTGGCTGGCGTCGATGAACCGGCGCCGCCAGCCCGCCGTGGGCCTGACCACGCTCACCGCCGTGGTGCTGCGTGGCCAGTCGTACACGTTGGCCCATGTGGGCGATACGCGCGCCTATCTGCTGCGGGGCGGCCGGCTGCAACTGCTGACGACCGACCATGTGATGGCGCAGCGTGACCTGGCGCACCAGCTCACCCGCGCCATGGGGCTGGACGACCATGTGGTGGTGGATTACAGCCAGGGCGAACTGCACAGCGGCGACCTGCTGGTGCTGCTGTCCGATGGCGTGCACGGCAGCCTGCCCGAGCGTGAACTGCGCCAGTTGCTGCTGCAGCCGCAGGATGCCAACACCGCCAGTGCCGCCAGCGCCCAGGCGCTGAGCGAGGAGATCACGCGCGCAGCCCTGCGCCGGGGCAGCACCGACAACGTGACCGCGCTGGTGGTGCGGGTGCAGGGGGCGCTGGAAGCCACCTTGCAGGATGAGTCCCGCCGGGCGCAGCACTTGCCAGTTTTGCCGCTGCTCAAGGTGGGCGAGCCGGTGGATGGCCTGGTGGTGACCGCGCTGGTGGCCGACAGCGGCGTGCACCGCATCTACCAGGTGCGCGACCCGGCCACACAGCGGCTGTACGCGCTCAAGACGCTGGTGCCCGCCCGCGCGCACGATGCGCAGGAGCGCGCCACTTTGGCGCATGAGGCCTGGGTGGCCCGGCGCATGCAGTCCGGCCATGCGGCGGTGCACCTTGCGCGCCTGAACACCTGGCCGCCAGAGCAGGGCGGTGCAAGCCCTGGCGCCAGTGCGTTTTATCTGCTCTATGACTGGCATGCGGGCCAGACCCTGGGCCAGCGCCTGCGCGGCCGCCAGCACCTGGGCGTGCCGCAGGCCGTGTCGGTGGTGATGCAGGCGGCGCAGGTGCTGGGCTGGCTGCATCGGCAAGGGGTGGTCCACCGCGACATCAAGCCCGACAACCTGCACCTGGGCGATGACGGTGTGCTGCGGGTGCTGGACCTGGGCGTGGCCCTGTCGGGCCGCGAGCCCGAGGCCACGCGCCGCCTGCACGCAGGCACCCCCAGCTACATGAACCCCGAGCAGTGGCCGGGCTATGAAAAGAACGGAGACCCGGCCGGCCAGTTGCCCGATGCGGGCAGCGACCTGTTCGCCCTGGGCGTCACGCTGTACCAGCTGCTGAGCCATGGGCGCCTGCCCTATGGCGAGGTGGTGCAGTACCAGCTGGGTCGCTACCACCGCGACCCGCTGGCCCCCAGCCGCCACAACCCCAGCGTGCCCATCTGGCTCGACCAGATCGCCTTGAAGGCCGTGGCCCGCCAGCGCACACAACGCTTTGAAACCGCCGAGGAACTGCTGCTGGCCCTGGAGCGGGGGGCTTCGCGCCCCTTGTCCGCCCCTGGCCCGCAGCCGCTGATGCAGCGCGATGCCACGGCGCTGTGGAAGATCGCGCTGGCGGTGAGTGTGCTGGTGAACCTGTTGCTGGTGTATTGGCTGCTGTTTCTGCCGCGATGAGATCGATGGTTCTGCTATTGAAAATATAGCTATCGATGCATATGAGAAATGCGCTTGGTGGCGATTGGGCTTGAAATGTGGGGGGGCGGCGCGTTGACTGACTACGGACGTTCACGCGCCCCGGGCGCGGCCACCCTTCTGGCGAAAGTGTGGCAAGCGCTGTCGCTGTCGCGCTTACTTGCTCAGCGCCGGTCATGCGCTGCGCGCACGGCCCCCCTTCTGGCGAAAACGCGGGCAATGCTGCGCATTGGCTGGCTACGCCGGCTCAGGCACTGCGTGCCCGACCGCCCTTTTCTGCCCACGTGCGGGTCCAGCGGATCTGCATGACCCGCAACAGCACCAGCATGGCAGCGGCGCACACCGCAATGCCCACAAAGCCCCACAGGTAGGTGCCGGTGTACTGGCGCGAAAAGCCCATGCCGTTGGGGATGAGGCCGCCACCCAGCGCGCCGATCTCGCCAATCATCGAGCCGGCGACGGCCGTGGACAGCGGCCAGCGCAGCGGCACCAGCTGGAACAGCGCGCCGTTGCCCGCGCCCAGTGCCGCAAAACACACCAGGAACAGCAGCATCGTCACCGGCAAGGAGTTCTCGGCCAAGCCGCAAAGCACCATGCTCACGGCGGTGATGGCCAGCACACCCGTGAGCGTGTTGACGCCGCCCCAATGGTCGGACAGCCAGCCGCCCATCACCCGCAGTGCCGCACCCAGAAAGGCGGCCAGCATGGTCAGTTGCCCTGCCTGCACCTTGCTCACGCCAAACTGGTCGTAGAAGTAGCTGGGCAGGAAGGCCGTCAGACCGATGAAGCCGCCAAAGGTCACGGCGTAGATCAGGCTGAACGCCCAGCCATCTTTTTCAAAGAGACAGGCAATGTGTTCGCGAAACGTGGCGTGGGGCGCGAGGTCTGGCGGTTCCTTCGCATACACCGCCATCACCACGGCGGGCACGGCCACGCTCACGGCGGCAAAGCCATACACTGCCTGCCAGCCAAACTTCTGCGCCAGGGCAGGCGCCAGCAGCGCTGCCACGGCAGTGCCCACATTGCCTGCGCCCACGATGCCCATGGCCAGGCCCTTGTAACGCGGTGGAAACGAGCCCGAGCCCAGCGACAGCGCCACGCCGAAGCTCGCCCCCGCCACGCCCAGCAGGATGCCCAGCGCCAGCAGGTCGTTGAAGGTGTGCACGAACAGGTAGCCATAGCCCATGGCCAAAAAGATGCCGGCCATCTCGACCAGGGTGGCGCGCTTGCGGCCGATGTACTGCGCCAGGATGCCGAGCGGAAACCGCATCAGCGCTCCCGCAAAAATGGGGATGGACAGCATCATGCCCATCTGGGTGGGGGAGAGCTGGAAACTCTCGCGGATGAACGGCGCCATCGCACCGTTGATGACCCACACCGCGCACGAAAAGCCGAAGTACAGAAACGACGCCCACAGCGTGGGTGCGTGGCCGGATTTGAGGAACTCTCTGAAGTAATGCATGGGTGTGAGTGCAAAGGGCTGAGGGGGTGACCCCTTCGCCCGGCCAGAAAACAAAAAGGCGTCCACACGGACCGCGCGGGCTGACAAGCCCCAACGCACTCCATGAAGACGCCAACGTCCTGTTCGCCCAATCCGCCATTGCACCGGGCTGACACGCGGCCAGCGTTGGCCGCGCCTTATGGCAAGCAATGGCTATGCCAGTGCCGATATGGGGGAGGGATTGTGAGGAAAATGCCAGAAAGCGCTTGTGAGTTAAGCACTGCCAGCTATCAAAAATGAAGCGTATTTTCTGCCGGATGCTCACTTTGGTGCATTGCAGCGGAGTGCGACGCACAGTGTTGGTGTTGCGCACTGAGTTGGTGAGTTGGCGATAGAGGCGCTATTTATCTGTTTCAAATCCATTGCCTTCGTCATAGGATGTGTTCGGCTTTTCCACTGCCGTGTTGCCCGGTCAGGGAGCGACAAGGCGTCTACGAAATGGGGTTCCCATGCGCGTCAATCTGCCGGTCAGCCAGCACGAATATGCGTTTCCCAAGGGCCAGACTCTGGTGTCCACCACGGACCTCAAGGGCCGCATCCTGTACTGCAACCCGATGTTCATCGAGGTCAGCGGCTACGAAAAGGAAGAGCTTCTGGGCCAGCCCCACAACATCGTGCGACACCCCGACATGCCCGAGGAGGCCTACCGCGACATGTGGGAGACCATCGCCAAAGGCATCCCCTGGTCGGCCCCGGTCAAGAACCGGCGCAAGGACGGTACGTTTTACTGGGTGATGGCCAACGTCACTCCGCTCATGCAGGGCGACCAGCCCACGGGTTACATGTCGGTGCGCACCGAAGCCACGCGCGAACAGATCCAGGCGGCCGAGTCGCTGTACAAGCAGATGCAGGCCGAAAAGCAGGCGGGCACGCTGGTGCACCGGCTGTCGGCCGGGCAACTGGTCAAAGACACCCTGTGGGGCCGTGTGGCCCGGGCTTTGGCGCTGGGGCCCATGGGCAAGATGATGGTGTGTACCTTGCTTCTGGTGGTGGCCTCGTGGTGCGCCGCCTTGCTGGGCGGGCACAAGCTGTCGTTGGCATCAGGGGCCGCGTGGCTGGGGGTGGTGGTGCTGGCGCTGGGCATGGCGGTCTACCTGCACCAGGTCACGGTGGCGCCGTTGTCGCAGATGCTGCTGTGGGCCAACCGCATGGCCGCGGGCGACCTTACCCAGAAGATATCGGCGTCGCGCAGCGACACGGTGGGCCAGCTGCAAAAGGCGCTGGCGCAGCTCAACGTGAACCTGCTGTCCATCGTGCGGGACGCCCGGCAGGAGAGCGAGCACATGCAGGTCTCCACCCGGGAGATTGCCCAGGGCAACCAGGACCTGTCGTCGCGCACCGAGGCGCAGGCCAGCAACCTGCAGCAGACAGCCGCGTCGATGGAGGAAATCACCGGCACCGTCAAGCAAACCGCCGAATCCGCGCGCCAGGCCACGGTGCTGGCGACCCAGGCCACCCAGGTCACCGAGCGCAGCAGTGCCGCTGTGGACGGTGTGGCCAGCACCATGAAGCAGATCCAGGCGGCATCCGGCCGCATCAGCGAGATCACCCAGCTGATCGACTCCATTGCCTTCCAGACCAACATCCTTGCCCTCAACGCCGCAGTGGAGGCTGCGCGCGCCGGGGACCAGGGGCGGGGCTTTGCGGTGGTGGCCTCCGAGGTGCGCAGCCTGTCGCACCGCACGCTCTCGGCCGCCAAGGAGATCCGCCAGCTCATCGACGACTCGGCCACCAAGGTGACCGAGGGCCATGAAAAAACCGACGCTGCGCAGAAAACCATGACCGAGTCGCTGGAGCTGGTGCGCCGGGTCAACACACTGATTGGCGAGATCCACAGTGCTTCCAACGAGCAGCTCAGCGGCATCTCGCAGGTCAACTCTGCTGTGGCACAGCTGGACACCATCACGCAGCAGAACGCCGCGCTGGTGGAAGAGAACGCCGCCTCGGCCATGCAGCTCAACGGCCAGGCGCAGACCATGACCGAGACTGTGCAGGTGTTCCGCATCGACGCGTCGGCACCCACTCAGTCGCGCGATGCGGTGGCGCTGCGCAAGGAGATGAAGGCCTCATCCAGCAGCCGGGCGCTGGCGGCGGCCTGAGCCCACACAGCCGCACGCGCTACAGCGCGCGATGACGGTGTTGTCTCCCCTATGGTCCGCCCGCTCGCAGTGCCGAGGGCGTTGGCCCGTTGCGCGACCGCGCTCGGTGGGTTGTGGATTTCGATCAGCAGCAGATCGCCAATGATTGTGTTGCGCACCGGGTGCTTGAATTCATGCAGTCCGAAGGGCAAGAGACAAAGCCGGTGGTTGGGTTGATCGTGATGGTGTGGTGCGGGGTGGATGGTGAAGTGAGACAATATGTTGACTTGATTGCCGCGCGGTTGCAGTCTGCACAACCCACTAAGAACTCACGCATGCACCACCCTGATTCCAAAGCACAGATTGCCCGTATGGAGCTGGCTAACCGGCTGTTTTTTCGGCTGTATCAATGTGCGAACTTGTTGCATAAAACCGGTTCGCGAGCGGTGGAGAGCGAGGGGCTGACCACGCAGCAATGGGCGGTGCTGGGTGCCCTTTCGCGCGAAGAAGCGCAGCAGGGTATGGGGGTGAACGAGCTGGCGCGCTACCTGTTGGTCAGCCGCCAGAACCTCGCGGGGGTGATTGGACGCCTGGAGCGCGATGGCCACATCTGTATGGAAACCGATGAGAAGGACCGCCGCTCCCGCCTGATCAAGATGACCGAGTCCGGACGCATGACGTGGCTGGTCAAGGCCCGGCCCAAGATCGATGCATATTACGAGCAGGCGCTGGACGAATTCTCGGTGGGAGACATCACCCACACGCTGCACTACCTGCTCAAGCTGCTGGACAACATGCAGCGGCTGGATACTGGCGCGGAGTCCGAGGGCTGAGCCTGCCAAGGACTTCCCGCTGCCGGTTGGGGGCAACCGAGGCCTTCAGCTCAGCGATGTTCGAATGCGGGGGCGCGTTTGTCGAGGAACGCGTGCATGCCTTCGTGGGCGTCGGCACTGGCAAAGCGCTCGTACAGCGCATGGCGCTCAAACAGAATGCCTTCGGTCAGCGGGCTTTCCCAGGCGCGGTTGACCGATGCCTTGATGGCCATGAGTGCGGGCAGCGAGAAGCCGGCAATCTGTGCCGCGAGGGTGAGCGTGCGGTCTAGTAACTCGGCGTCGGGTACGACGCGCGAGACCAGACCATAGCGGTCGGCCTCTTGCGCATCGAGCATGCGGCCCGACAGACACATGTCCATCGCTTTGGCCTTGCCGATGGCGCGCGGCAGGCGCTGCGTGCCCCCCGCGCCCGGCAGCATGGCGAGCTTGATTTCAGGCAGCGCGAACCGGGCTGATTCAGCGGCAACGATGATGTCGCAGGCCAGGGCCAGCTCACAGCCGCCGCCCATGGCAAAGCCTGCCACGGCCGCCAGCACCGGTTTGCGTACTTGGCGAATGGTCTCCCAGTTGCGGGTGATGAAGGCGCCCCGGTACACATCCATGAACGACCAGTCGGCCATGGCCGCAATGTCGGCACCGGCCGCAAATGCCTTGGTGCTGCCGGTGAGGACGATGGCGCCGATATCGTCTTCCGCATCGAAGGCCAGCAGGGCGGCGCCCAGCTGGTCCATCAGGGCGTCGTTGAGTGCGTTGAGCTGCTGGGGCCTGTGGAGCGTGATCACGCCCACCCGACCCCGGGTTTCCGTCAGTACCAAAGCATCATTCATGGAGGGTGTGGCGGGTGGCCGGGTCAGTCGATGTTGATCTTGGCTTCCTGGATCAGGCCAGACAGCAGCTTGGTCTCTTCGGTCAGAAGGGTGCGGAACTCGGCGTTGTCCAGGCCCACGGGCTCGGCGCCCAGCGATTCATATCGGTTCTTGGTGCTGGGCAGGGCCAGCACCTTGGCGATCTCCCGGGCCATGCGGGCCGTGACGTCTGCAGGTGTGCCATTGGGGGCCCACATGCCAAACCAGATGTCCAGCTCCGCACCCTTGAAGCCCAGCTCTGCCAGCGTGGGTACATCCGGGAAGAACGACGACCGCTTGGCCCCCGCCACGGCCAGCATGCGTACCTTGCCTGCGCGCACGTGCGGGAAGGCAATGCCTGGGTCAAAGACATAGTCCGCCTGGTTGGCCATCACATCCTGCAATGCGGGGGCTGCGCCCCGGTAAGGGATGTGCGTTGCAAACACGCCGGTGACCTTCTTGAACAACTCGCCCGCCAGGTGCGGTGGCGTGCCGGGGCCTGCGGAGGAGTACGACAGTTTGCCCGGGTTGGCGCGGGCATAGGCCACAAACTCCCTGGCGTCCTTGAAGGTGGACTGGGGCTTGACCACCAGGTACATCTGGCTGCGGCCCACGCCCGCGATGGGCGTGAGGTCCTTGGCCGGGGCAATGCTCTGCTTGAAGAGGAAAGGGTTGGCCGTTTCGAACGAAGTAGGCGCAATCAGGAAGGTGTGGCCGTCTGCAGGTGCGCGAATCACTTCGGCCGCTGCCACGTTGCCGCTGGCGCCAGGTTTGTTGTCCACCACAACGGGCTGGCCCAGCGCTTCGGTGAGCGACTGGGCCATGACGCGTGCCATCACATCGGTGGTGCCGCCTGGGGCAAAGCCGACCACGATCTTGACCGGCTTGGTGGGCCAGGCCTGCGCATGCGCCGTGCCGATGGCGCCCAGGACACAGAGTGCCAGGGCGGCAGACTGGATGAGGCGTCTGCGGATGGGGGAAGGTTGGTGTGTAAGCATGTCGTTGTCTCCTGCTGGTTTGTTGTGTAGTAGTGATCGACGGGAAAACGGTGGCAACCTTCAGGCAACCTGTTCGCGCAGCATTTCGCGCAGCTTGAACTTCTGGATCTTTCCGGACGGTGTGGCTGGCATCACGTCTCGCACGATCAGGCGCTCGGGGATGTACTGCACGGCAATCTTCTGGTCCTTGAGGAACTGCACCAGGCCTGGCAGGTCGATGGTCTGCCCGGGCTTGGGCACCACAACGGCGCAGGCCCGCTCGCCCAGGCGCTCGTCAGGGTAGGCCACGATGGCCGCCATGGCGATGGCGGGGTGGCGGTAGAGCAGCGACTCGACTTCGACCACCGGAATGTTCTCGCCGCCGCGGATGATCACGTCCTTGCTGCGGCCGGTGATGCGCAGGTAGCCGCGCTCGTCGATGCGGGCCAGGTCGCCGGTGTCGAACCAGTCGTCGGCGTCGGTGGCGTTTAGATGCGCACGGTGCAGGTAGCCGCCAAAGTTGGAGCATGAGCGCAGCAGCAGCTTGCCGGGCTCGCCTGGCGGCAAGGCGTTGCCGTCCACATCCACCACCTTGATCTCCACGCCAGGCAGTGGGCAGCCATCGGTGTTGAAAGAGCGTTCATCGTCGTCCTCCAGACGGGTGAGCGTGACAGCGCCGTTCTCGGTCATGCCCCAGGCCGAGACGATCTTGGCGCCCAGCGCCTTGCGCGCCTGTTCCACCAGCGGACCAGGGATGGGTGCGCCAGCGCACAAAAAGGTGCGCAGGCTGGGTACGGCTACGCCGCTGTCGGCCACCGCACGCGCCAGATCGGTGAGGAACGGCGTGGAGGCCATGGTGAAGCTGGCCTTCTCTGCATTGATCAGTGCAATGGCCTTGGTGGGCTCCCACACGTCCTGTAGCACGGCACTGGCCTGTAGGAGGATGGGCATGATCAGGCCGTACATGAAGCCCGTCTGGTGTGCCATGGGCGAGGCCATCAACACCACGTCGTCGGCACCCAGGTGCAAGCGCTCGGCGTACGGGATGATGTTGGCCATCACGGTGTTGGCCGAGTGCATAACGCCCTTGGGCTCGCCCGTGGTGCCCGACGTGTAGATGAGCTGGGTGACTTCGTCGGGGCCGGGGCGGTGGGCGGTCAGGATGGCTTGCGCATCGGGCTGCTGTTCCCATTCGGGACCGCTGAGCAGGGCGCCAAAGCTGTTGGCACCACTGCCACCGACCACCACCACATGCTTGAGGTGCGGTAGGGTGGGCTGGAGGGCGGTGATCATTTGCTCAAAATCAAACCCCCGAAAGGTTTGGGGCGCAATCACCACCTTGGCCTCGCCATGTTGCAGCATGAACGAGAGTTCGCGCTCGCGAAAGATGTGCATCAGCGGGTTCATTACGGCACCGATGCGCGAGCAGGCCAGGTAGGTCAGTGTGAACTGCCACCAATTGGGCAACTGGCACGCCACGATGTCGCCCCGGCCCACGCCCAGGCGCGATAGGCCCACGGCAATGCGATCAGCCATACGTGCCAACTCGCGGTAGGTAAAGCGGGTGGTGGCTCCCGTTTCCACTTGCAGCGCGGTCAGCGCCAGCTTGTCGGGGCAGGTGGCCACGCAGGCGTCCAGCGCATCGTTGATGGTGCGGTCACGCCAGTGGCCTTCGGCCACCCGCTGGGTGCGGCGCGGGGGGAGCAGTACAGCGTCAAATTCCATGGTCTTGTCTCCTGGTGTTGTTGTGGGTGATCCGTGGCCTGCGGTGAGCTGTGGTGACTTGGGGGGGCGCTCAGGCAGGCACAAACTTGCGGCCGGCTCGGGCGCGGGCGATGATGGTTTTCATGATCTGCGCCGTGCCGTCGCCGATCTGGAAGCCCAGCACGTCGCGCAGGCGCTGCTCCATCAGTCCGCGGTCGTAGCCGCCGTGGCCAAAGCACAGCAGGCATTGGTGGATCACGTCGTAGGCCAGCTTGGGGCCCCACCACTTGGCCATGCCGGCTTCTGCGGTGTGCGGCAGGCCCTTGTCCTTGAGCCACAGGCCCTGCAGGCACAGCAGGCGAGCGCCTTCGACCTCGGTGTCGTACTGCGCCAGAGGATGCGTCACGCCCTGGAACGCCGACAGCGGCTGGCCGAAGGCCTGGCGCTGGGTGATGTATTCCCAGGTTTCCTCCAGCGCCACGCGCGCCACGGCCAGGCATTGCAGACCGATGAGCGAGCGCGAGAAGTCAAAGCCGTGCATTACCTGCACGAAGCCCTTGTTCTCGTCGCCCAGGCGGTGGCTGATGGGCACGCGCACGTTCTCGAAAAAGATCGAGCCGCGGCCAATGGCGCGTTGGCCATGGCAGTCAAAGCGGTTGGTGGTGATGCCAGTTGTATCCATGGGCACCAGCACGGCAGTCACCCCATGCGCGGCCTGCTCGGGCGTGCCGGTGCGACCAAACACCACGGTGATGTCGGCCTGGTCGGCGGCCGAGATGGAGGTCTTTTCGCCGTTGATGACGTAATGGTCGCCATCGCGGTCGATCTTCAGGCGCAGGTTGGCGGCGTCGGAGCCGCCGCGCGGCTCGGTCAGGGCGATGGCGCAGATCGCTTCGCCTTGAATGAGCTTCTGCAGCCAGGGGCCGACCACGTCAGGGTTGCCATACTTGGACAGGATCTGCGCGTTGAGCGATGCCAGCAGATTCAGGTACGAGAAGCTCAGGTCGGCGCGGGCAATCTCTTCGTGGATCACACCCGCAGCCAGACACCCCATGCCCAGTCCGCCGAACTGCTCGGGCAACTCCGGCACGATGAACCCGAGCGTGCCCATTTCACGCAGCAGGGCGCGGTCCAGCACCCGGGTCTTGTCGCGCTCCAAAAAGCCAGGCGCGACCTTCTCCTGGGCAAAGCGGCGCACCGTTTCAGCCAGTGCCTGCAGGTCTTCGTTGATGTACGGGTTTGGGTTCATCGTTCTTCTCCGGCGGTTGCTTACTTCACGTACTTGCGGAATTCGGGCTTGCGCTTCTCTTTCAAAGCGTTCACGCCTTCTCGCGACTCTTCGGTGTCGTAATACAGCTTGAGCGCATACATGCCCAGGCCCGCAATGCCAGCCTGGTGGGCGGTGTCTGCGTTGAAGCTGCGCTTGGCAATGGCCAGCGCGGTGGGGCTGCGCTCGCACAGCTCTTCACCAATTTTTTGCACTTCTGCATCCAGCTCGTCGTGCGGGAAGCAGAAGTTGGCAAGGCCCATGGCCACGGCCTCGGCGCCGCTGTAGCGGCGGTTGAGGTACCAGATCTCGCGCGCTTTCTTTTCTCCGACGACCCGGGCCAGGAAAGCCGTGCCGTAGCCGGGGTCCACTGAGCCCATCTTGGGACCGACTTGACCGAACTGCGCCTTGTCGGAGCAGATGGTCAGGTCACAGATGGTGGCCAGCACGTTGCCGCCGCCGATCGCAAAACCTTGCACGCGGGCGATCACGGGCTTGGGCACGTCGCGGATGGCGGTGTGCAGCTCTTCCATGGGCAGCCCAATGGTGCCGCGACCGTCGTAGTTACCGCTGTGGGCCGATTGGTCGCCGCCAGTGCAGAAAGCGCGATCGCCAGCGCCGGCCAGCACGATGGCACCCACATCACGGTCATAGCCGGCCTTGTTCAGCGCCTTGATGATTTCGTCGCAGGTCTGACCGCGAAAGGCGTTCATCTTGTCGGGCCGGTTGATGGTGATCCAAGCCACGCCGTTACGCACTTCGTACAGGATGTCTTCGAAATTCATGGTGTTCTCTCGGTAAAGGTAAGGAGGTATCCGGGGATCAACCGTGCATGGTCAGGCCGCCCGACACGCTGATGACCTGGCCGGTGATGAAGCCCGCGTCATCGCTGCCAAAGAAGGCAATGGCGCTGGCCAGGTCATCGGGCTGGCCCAGGCGGCCCAGGGGGATAGCGCTGCGAAACGCTTCCAGCAGCTTGGCGGGGTCGCGGGCGCCTTCAGCCACACCGGCCAGCAGTGCGGTGTCGGTGGGGCCGGGGCAGACCACGTTGACGGTGATGTTCTGGCGGGCGTGCTCCCGGGCCAGCGTCTTGGACAAGGCCACCAGCCCTCCCTTGCACGCGGAGTACACCGCCTCGCCGGACGAACCACCGCGCGCCGCATCGGACGCGATGTTGACGATGCGGCCGGTCTTGCGCTCTGCCATGCCGGGCAGCACGGCGTGCAGCATGTGCAATGCACCCGTCAGGTTGATGGCAATGAGCTTGTCCCACTCGGCAGGCACGGTCTTGGTGAAAGGCTTGAACACATCCCAGCCGGCGTTGTTGACCAGCACGTCGATGGGTCCCAGAGCAGCTTCGGCGGCTGCCACGGCGGCGTCCACCTGGGGGCGCTGGGTGATATCGCACTGAAAGGCCTGGGCCACGCCTCCTGCAGCCTGGATGCCTTCGGCCACTTTCTGCGCAGCCTCCAGGTTCATGTCGAACACAGCCACCTTGGCGCCTTCTTCGGCAAAGCGGCGGCTGGTGGCCCCACCAATGCCGCCGCCGCCGCCGGTCACGATCACGGTCTTTCCATTCAGATTGCGCATGGTTCTCTCCTGAGTAGTTCGGGGCACACCCCCTGCTACAACAGCAGAAGGCAATTAAGACAACATATTTGCTTATCGTAGTGATGCAAATTGAATGTGTCAAACAGTTGTCGTTTGTGCTGAGGTAAGTGTTAACCCGAATTTTTGCCAGAAATCGATAGATTTATCGGTAGATAAGAGCACCTTTGATAAAAACTTTTTGTTGCCTTTGTGAAAATATATTGTCTTAAATTGAGGTGGGAGCTCTGTGCGCTGACTCCGAGTCGCATGCTGGGTAAGAGGTACCGCCGCGACGGCGTGCGCTGCGTGACTGTCAGGGTCTCGTCCCGTCTGCAGAGCCGGTGGGAGGCGTGAGCTCAAAGGTGGGCAAAGTGGGGTGTGCGCACGCGACGGTTGTGGCGTGCGACGGCGCTCACCCTGGCCTGAGTGACAGTGAGGGAGTGGGTTGTCTGCGAGAGACGAGCGACCGCGTTGCCGCCGGGTCTTGGCGTAGGTCTGGGCGGCGCTGTGGCGTCCGGTGGGCGCCGCGGAGAGAAGGGTCAGGTGCTCTCGCGCACCGTCAGCTCAAACCCCAGGTTCACCGAGTTGTGCTCTGGCACCTCGCCGCGCATCAGCGCCAGCAGCATGCGTGCGCTAGCCTCGCCCACGGCAGAGCGTGGCGTGTGTACCGTGGTCAGCGGCGGCAGCATCTGGTCGCTGCCTGCCAGGTCGTTAAAGCCCGCAATGGCCACTTGGCCGGGCACCGACAGACCCAGGCGCTGCGCGGCCAGCAGGCCTCCCTGGGCCAAGTCGTCATTGCAGAAGAACACGGCATCCACACCGGGGCGGGTGCGCAGCAGCTCTTCCAGCAGTTCCCCACCCAGCCGCATCGATGAGGGCTGCGGGCTCAGCAGCTCCAGCTTGGGGTCGTACAAGCCCGCTTCGCGCAGACAGCGGCGGTAGCCCTCTGCGCGCTGCATGGTGCGGGGGTCCAGCTGGGCGGCCACAAAAGCGATCTTTCGGTAGCCCCGCGCCAGCAGGTGGTCCGTCATGCTGTGGCCTGCATCCTGCTGCGAAAACCCCACGCAGAACACGCCGGGGGCCGAGGTCATCTCCATCAGGTGCACGCAGGGCACGCCGCTGGCGGCAATCAGGTGGCGCGCGGCCTCGGTGCGGTCAAAGCCGGTAACCAGCAGCCCGGCCGGACGGTGCGCGAGGTAGGTGCGCAGCAGCTGCTCCTCCTCTTGCGGGTCGTAGTGCGTGACGCCGATCAGCGCCTGGTAGCCCTGCGGGAACAGCGTGCGGTGCACGGCCTCCAGCACGTCCACAAACAGCGCGTTGGACAGCAGCGGCACCAGCACCGGCACCTGCACGCTGCGCTGTGACGCGAGTGCCCGGGCGGCAGGGTCGGGCACATAGCCCAGTCGCTCTGCGGCGGCCTTCACGCGCTGCACCAGTTCTTGCGCCACGCCGCGTTCTCCCCGCAGGGCGCGGGAGGCAGTGATGGGGCTGACCTCAGCGGCCTTGGCCACGTCGCTCAGCGTGATGCGGCCGCTGGAACGGCGTCTGGCGTCGGGTTTTGTCTCGGGTTTGTTCAAGGGTTAACCCTCGTGGGGCTGGGGATCGATCTGGTTAGGATAGCGCTGTCCAAACTCTTGGACAAGGCAACGCCAGCCATTTTGAATCAAGTTGCTCAGCTTGCCAAAGTTTGTGCGGCATCCAGACCGGGTGCATTTTTTATGGATTGTTTGGATAGCGCTACCAATATGAGTTTTCAAGCGTCACCCGCTTTTGTGGTCGTCATGGGCGTGGCGGGCTGCGGCAAGTCGAGCCTGGGTTCTGCCCTGGCACAGGCCGAGGGCCTGCCCCTGATCGAAGGGGACGATCACCACAGTCCTGCGAGCCGCGAAAAGATGCGCCAGGGCATTGCATTGACCGATACGGACCGTGAAGGCTGGCTGGCCACGTTGGGACAGCTGCTGCAGGACCAGCCGCGCGGGGTGGTGCTAACCTGCTCTGCGCTCAAGAGGGCCTACCGGGACCGCTTGCGCAATGCTTGCCCCGGCCTGCGTTTTGTCTTTCTGGAGATCGACCGCGCCAACGCCGGCCAGCGGGTGGCTGCCCGAGCGGGCACCCATTTTTTCTCCAGTGCCTTGGTGGACAGCCAGTTCGCCACGCTGGAATCCCCCGTGGGCGAAACGGGCGTGCTGCGCCTGGATGCATTGCTGGACCTGCCCACGCTGCAACAACAGGCCTCGGCCTGGCTGGCAACGAAGGAGACCGCATGAGTTCCCCTGCACAACATGGCGTGCCACAGAGCCGCTTTGCTCGGATCTCCCAGGTGCTCATGGCCAGCTGCCTGGGTGTGATGGCCGTGGCCGTGTTCATCAACGTGGTGCTGCGTTACGGCTTTGGCAGCGGCGTGGCAGCCAGTGAAGAACTGTCGCGCCTGTTGTTCGTCTGGATGGTGTTCATCGGTGCCGCAGCGGCGTATCCGGCAGGCGAACACATGGCCTTCACCAGCCTGGCAGGCCTGCTGGCCAAGCGCCCGGTGGCCTTTGGCCTGCTGACGGCCGTGATCCGGCTGCTGGTGATCACCGCCAGCGCGATGCTGGCCTGGGGGGCCTGGCAGCAGGTGGTGGTGGGCATGGGCAGCCGCTCGGTCGTCATGGCCTACCCGGCGGCGCTGCTGCCGTTGCCGGCCTTTTTGTGCGCGGTGGCCATTGGTGTGATGGCAACCATCGAATTGATTCAACGCAAGCCGCTGGACCTCGGTCATGGCGCTGAGGTGGAGTGACCATGGGACCCGAAGCGCAGGCTTTTCTTGTTTTTTCGCTGGGCATGCTGGTGCTGATGGGCACGGGCATGAACATGGGCTTGGCCCTGGTGCTCACGGGCGCAGGCATGGCCTGGGTGCTCGACTTCTGGGATGCGCAGTTGCTCGCACAGAACCTGGTGGCCGGGGTGGACAGCTTTCCGCTCCTGGCCGTGCCCTTCTTCATCCTGGCGGGTGAGTTGATGAACTCCGGCGGCATCAGCCGCCGCATCATCGACATGGCGCAGGCCTGGGTGGGGCACATCCGGGGTGGGCTGGGCTATGTGGCCATTGGCGCTGCGGTGCTGATGGCGAGCATGAGCGGCTCGGCCCTGGCCGACACCGCCGCGCTGGCCACCATCCTGCTGCCCATGATGCGCCAGCAGGGCTACCCCATGAACACATCCGCCGGGCTGATTGCCTCGGGCGGCATCATCGCGCCCATCATTCCGCCGTCCATGCCCTTTGTGATCTACGGTGTGACGACCAATACCTCGATCTCGGCGCTTTTCGTGTCGGGCATCGTGCCGGGGCTGATGATGGGCGTGGGTCTCATCTTTGCCTGGCGCTGGGTGTTGCGCGGCATGGACCTGCCCCAGGGCGAGCCCTTGCCCGTCAAGGACCGCCTGCGCGCCACCGTGCGCGCCTTCTGGGCCATGCTGATGCCGCTCATCATCATCGGCGGTATGAAGACCGGCGTGTTCACGCCCACCGAGGCCGCCGTGGTGGCTGCGTTCTATGCCCTGGTGGTGGCCTTGTTCATCCACCGCGAGATGAAGCTGGCCGACATCTACGGCGTGCTGGTGCGGGCGGCCAAGACGACCTCCATCGTGATGTTCCTGTGTGCTGGTGCCCAGGTGGCCAGCTACATGATCACGCTGGCCGACTTGCCCAACGTGCTGACCAGCTGGCTGGGCCCGCTGGTGGAGAAACCGCGCCTGTTGATGGCCGTGATGATGATCGTGCTGGTGCTCATCGGCACGGCGCTGGACCTCACGCCCACCATCCTGATCTTCGCGCCTGTGATGCTGCCCATCGCCGTCAAGGCGGGGATCGACCCGGTGTATTTCGGCCTGATGTTCGTGCTCAACGGCGCCATTGGCCTCATCACGCCGCCCGTGGGCACGGTGCTCAACGTGGTGGCAGGTGTGGGGCGCATCTCGATGCACAGCGTCATCAAGGGCGTGAATCCTTTTCTCATCACCTATGTGCTGATTCTGGCGCTGCTGGTGGTCTTCCCGCAGATCGTGACTGCGCCCGTCGTCTGGCTGCGCTAGCCGTTTGCCTGCTCCTCTTCCCCGTTTTTCTTGCCAATGGAGACAACCATGAAAACTTTCCGTCGCACCCTGCTGGCCGCCCTGTCGGTCGCTGCCATCACCTGCTCGTTCCAGGCCGCAGCCCAAGACTTCAAGCCGCGCATCATCCGTTTTGGCTACGGCCTCAACGAGGACTCCAACCAGGGCCGGGCCACCAAACTGTTTGCCCAGGAAGTGGAAAAGGCCTCGGGCGGCAAGATGAAGATTCGCGCCATAGGTGCTGCTGCGCTGGGCTCTGACGTGCAGATGCAGCAGGCCCTGATCGGCGGCGCGCAGGAGATGATGGTGGGCTCCACCGCGACCCTGGTGGGCATTACCAAGGAAATGGCGATCTGGGACACGCCGTTCCTGTTCAACAACGCCAAGGAAGCCGACGTGGTGCTCGATGGCCCCGTGGGCCAGAAGGTGATGGACAAGCTGCAGGAAAAGGGCCTGGTGGGCCTGGTGTACTGGGAGAACGGTTTCCGCAACCTCACCAACAGCAAGCGCCCGGTCAACAAGCTCGAAGACATGGACGGCATCAAGCTGCGCGTGATGCAGAACAACGTGTTCCTCGACAGCTTCAAGACCCTGGGTGCCAACGCTGTGCCGCTGCCGTTCTCCGAACTCTTTACCGCGCTGGAAACCAAGACGGTGGACGGCCAGGAGAACCCCTACAACACCATCCTGTCGAGCAAGTTCTATGAGGTGCAGAAGTACCTCACGGTGACCAACCACGTCTACAGCCCCTGGATCGTGCTGGTCAGCAAGAAGTACTGGGATGGCCTGTCGAAGGCCGAGCAGAAGGTGCTGCTCGACGCCGCCAAGAAGAGCCGCGACTTCGAGCGCCAGGACACGCGTGCCGAGGCCGACAAGGCGCTGGCCGACCTCAAGGGCAAGGGCATGCAGGTCAACGAACTGCCCGCCGCCGAAGCCAACCGCATGCGCGAAAAGCTCAGCGCCGTGAACGCCAGCATTGCCGCCAACGTGGGCGAGGGCTTGTGGAAGGAAGTGCAAGGGGCCGTGGCCCAGGCGCGCGCTGGCAAGTAAATCGGGGTGGACGCCATTGGCAGCCTTTGAGCTGTCGATGGCAGGCTTCGAACCTCTCCGTGTCGCGAAGCGCCATGAAAAAGGCCGAGGCCCCTGTTGGGGCCTCGGCCTTTTGGCATTTGCAATCTTTCATATGCACCGAAGTGCAGGCCGGTCCAATTACAGGGAGCCGATTTCGCCGGAAGAGATCTGGCCAGTGCGCACAGCTTCAGCAGCCTGGGCACGCACAGAAGCACGGTCAGCGGTGGACTTGTAGGTCACCACACGCGAACCAGCGGGTTCAATGCTGCGTGTTTGAGCCACGGTAGCGGCTTCGGCTTGCACTTCAGCGCGGGTGCGGTTGGTTTCAAACTTGGTGGCGAACTGCGAAGCATCGGCTTCGTCAGCCTGGGCACCAAAAGAAGCGAAAGCGGCGACAGCGGCGATAGAGAGGAAACGGGCAGTCTTGTTCATGATGAAACTCCTGTGAAATTCGAAAAATGGGGACGAGGTGTCTGGAATACGCGGTGGGTGAAGCTGTGGATTCAAAAAATTGAATCAACCGCCTTCAGCAGGGCCCACGCGGCCAGTGCGCATGGCTTGTGCGGCAGCTTCGGCACGCACGGCAGCGCGGTCAGCCGTGGACTTGTAGGTCACCACGCGGGAGCCTGCGGGCTCTTGGCTGCGCATTTGCACAGCCGTAGCGGCTTCGGCGATCACTTCGGCGCGGGTGCGGCTGGTTTCGAATTGGGTGGCGAACTGCGAAGCGTCGGCTTCGTCGGCTTGGGCACCGAAAGAAGCGAAAGCAGCAACAGCGGCTATAGACAGGAAACGTGCGGTGTTGTTCATGATGGAAATCCTTGAAGTTAAAAAAGCGTCTCAAAAAACCGGGTGAAGATCAGAAACGACTCGCTTCGCACCGGGTTCGGTGAGTCGCCTTGCGGGTTCGGCTCATCGATGGGATGAACTGTACGCCGGTGCTGTTCAGAGAAAAACCACTGAGTCGCGAACTAACTGTTCCAGTATTGGAAACAATCTCCCGGGCCGTCTGCCGTGTCTGCCTGCCCTCGGAACCCTGGCGGTTTGCCATGGAATCCGCCGGGCGCTGGCAGGCAACAGATGCCGCAGAGGTGAACGTGGTCGGTGCGTTGAACATGGGCTCCATCGTGCCGGGGCAGGCCGGGGGCGTCGTCTCGCCGCGGTTTCGCTTCTTTTCAGTTTGTTTCGCAGCGTGCGCTATGCAACGGCGCAGAAACATCCGTTGCATTCGCCGCGCAACAGCATGCTCAAAAAGCGCCGCACATGGGGCTTGCGTGGGTTGCGCCCACGGGGCTTATGGGCTGAAATCTCTCTGTGCCTGTTTCCGTTTTCACGAGGGAGGTTTCCATGACCGCAGTCGCCAAGATTCTTCAGTCCAAACCCGACGCCACCGTCCACACCATCAGCCCTGCTGCCTCCGTGCTGGACGCCCTCCAGCTCATGGCCGACAAGGGCATTGGCGCGCTCATCGTGACCGAGGGCGCGTCTATCGTCGGCATCTTCACCGAGCGGGACTACGCCCGCAAAATTGCCCTCATGGGGCGCACTTCTGCCGTCACCCAGGTCAAGGATGTGATGACAACCGCTGTGATGTTTGTGCGCCCGGACCAGACCAGCGAGCAGTGCATGCAGCTCATGAGCAATAACCGCCTGCGCCATTTGCCCGTGGTGGATGGCGGCAAGCTCGTGGGCATGATTTCCATTGGCGACCTGGTCAAGGACATCATCTCCGAGCAGAAATTCATCATTGAGCAGTTGGAGAACTACATCACCGGGAGTCACTAGGAGCACCCCCCTGAGGCGCTGCGCGCCTTCCCCCTTCTCTCGAAGGTCTGCGCCATGCGGGAAGGGGGACGCACCCAGAGCGGCGGGGCAGCCCTTGCGCGGGTGCGCTGGTCTGGAGCTGCGCGCGTGCGGCGGCTCTGCCAAGCGGACACAGCGAAAAAGGGCTCTGACCGATCTGGTCAGAGTCCTTTTGTTTTGGGCGGCCGGGTGCGCTGCTGACCGGCCGCTCAAGCGGCTTTTTCGACGTGCCCCTGGCGCGTGTACAGAAAGTCGATCACCGCCTTGCGGTAGTGCACATACTGCGGGTCCTCGGCCAGCTCCACGCGCTTGCGGGGGCGGGGCAAGTCCACGGTCAGCACCTCGCCAATCGTGGCAGCCGGGCCGTTGGTCATCATCACGATCTTGTCGGACAGCAGCACGGCTTCGTCCACGTCGTGGGTCACCATCACCACGGTGCTTTGGGTGCGCGCAACGATCTCCAGCAGCTCGTCCTGCAGCTTGGCGCGGGTCAGGGCGTCGAGCGCGCCGAAGGGCTCGTCCATCAGCAGCACCTGGGGCTCCATGCTCAGGGCCCGGGCGATGCCCACGCGCTGCTTCATGCCGCCCGAGATTTCGCCCGGACGTTTTTGCCCCGCGTGGGTCAGGCCCACCAGCGCCAATGCGGCGTCGGTGCGGGCCTTGAGCTGGGCCTTGGTTTCCTTGGCGCCAAACACGCGCTCCACAGCCAGGTAGATGTTGTCAAAGCAGGTGAGCCAGGGCAGCAGCGAGTGGTTCTGGAACACCACCGCGCGCTCCGGCCCCGGTCCCTTGATCTCCTTGTTGGCGCACAGCAGCGCGCCGTTGGTGGGGGTCGTCAGGCCGGCAATCAGGTTGAGCAGTGTGGACTTGCCGCAGCCCGAGTGGCCGATGAGCGCAACGAACTCGCCCTTGGCAATCGTCAGGTGAATGTCGCGCAGCGCCGGGAACAGGCCCTTGGCCGTCTTGAAGGTCTGCTCGACGCCGTGGATCTCGATGAACTTGGTGCTCATGGAAGGGTGGGGGGATGGAGCTGTCGTGTTCATGCTTTCACCTCTTCAAACGTAAATGCGGTGGCCAGCTTGATGAGTGCAAACTCCAGCAGCAGCCCGACGATGCCGATCACGAAGATCGCGATGATGATGTTCTTGACGTTGAGGTTGTTCCACTCGTCCCACACCCAGAAGCCGATGCCCACGCCGCCGGTCAGCATCTCGGCCGCCACGATCACCAGCCACGCGGTGCCCACGGCCAGGCGCACACCGGTCAGCATGTAGGGCAGCACGGCGGGGAACAGGATCTTGGTGGCGATCTTCCATTCGCTCAGGTTGAGCACGCGGGCCACGTTCATGTAGTCCTGCGGTACGCGCTGCACACCCACGGCGGTGTTGATGATCATGGGCCAGATGGAGCAGATGAAGATGGTCCAGATGGCCGCCGGGTTGGCGCCTTTGAAGACCAGCAGACCGATCGGCAGCCACGCCAGGGGCGACACGGGGCGCAGCAGGCTGATGAGCGGATTGAACATGCGCGACAGGAAGTTGAAGCGTCCGATCACAAACCCCGCGGGGATGCCCACCAGCGCCGCCATGCCGAAGCCGATGGCCACGCGCTGCAGGCTCATCAGTACATTCCAGCCCACGCCCTGGTCGTTGGGGCCGTTGCGGTAGAAGGGGTTGCTGAACACTTCCAGCGCCTGCAGCCAGGTGTCCTTGGGGCTGGGGATGCTGCCGCCCGTGGTGGTGGAGACCACCGCCCACAGTCCGATGAGCAGGCCCAGGCCACACAGTGGCGGCAGCACGGCCAGCCAGAAGCTGCGCGAGAGGGCGGACCAGTCGAGGCCAGTGGCCACGCTAGAGGGCGTTGCAGGTGCCTTGGGGGCAGATATCGCAGCCTTTTGGCTTCTTGCGCTAGTGGATGATGCGCTTGCAGCTACAGTATTCATAGCATTCTGTGCGGCCACGGGGGCTGCATCCAACGGGGAGTGAAAGACGGCACTGACCATGGTGTTCTCCTGTGCAGGGCTGGCTGGCGGGGTGGCCGGGCGGGCGCTGGGGCAGGCTTGCCGTCAGGCCTTGATCTTGAAGCCGTCGGCGTACTTGGCGGGGTCCTTGCCGTCCCACACCACGCCGTCGATGAGCTTGCTGGTGCGCAGCACATCCTTGGGCACGCTGATCTTCATGGCGCTGGCCACCGACTTGTACAGCTCGACCTGATTGACCTCCTTGGCCACGGCCAGGTAGTCGGGGTGGCTCTTCAGCAAGCCCCAGCGCTTGTGCTGGGTCAGGAACCACATGCCGTCCGACAGGTAGGGGAAGTTCACCGCGCCGTCGTTGAAGAACTTCATGTGGTTGGGGTCGTCCCAGGTCTTGCCCAGACCGTTCTGGTAGCGGCCCAGGATGCGCTGGTTGATGGCATCCACGCCCGTGTTCACATACGCCTTGCCGGCCACGGTCTCGGCCATCTTCATTTTGTTGGACAGGCTGGCGTCGATCCACTGGCTGGCTTCGAGCACGGCCATCATCACGGCGCGCGTGGTGTTGGGGTACTTCTTGACGAACTCGGCCGTGGTGCCCAGCACCTTCTCGGGGTGGTCCTTCCAGATGTCCTGCGTGGTGTTGGCCGTGATGCCAATGCCATCCATGATGGCGCGGTGGTTCCAGGGCTCGCCCACACAAAAGCCGTCCATGTTGCCCACGCGCATGTTGGCCACCATCTGCGGCGGGGGCACGGTGATGAGCTTGGCACCCGATAGCGGGTTGATGCCCGCCGCTGCCAGCCAGTAGTGCATCCACATCGCGTGGGTGCCTGTGGGGAAGGTGCCCGCAAATGTGTATTCACGCTTCTCGCTGGCCATGAGCTTGGCCAGGGACGGGCCATCCACCGCACCCTTGTCGGCCAGGGCCTTGGAGAGGGTGATGGCCTGACCGTTGTTGTTCAGGTTCATGAGCACGGCCATGTCCTTCTTGGGACCGGCGGTGCCCAGGTGCACTCCATAGACCAGGCCGTAGAGCACATGGGCAAAGTCCAGTTCGCCGTTGACCAGCTTGTCGCGCACGCCGGCCCAGCTGGCTTCCTTGTTGGGGACGATGGTCACGCCGTATTTCTTGTCGAAGCCCAGCACCGAAGCCATGACCACGCTGGCGCAGTCGGTCAGCGGGATGAAGCCGATCTTGACTTCCTTCTTCTCGGGGGCGTCGGAGCCCGCTGCGTGGACGAGCGCGCGCAGCGCGGGGCTTACACCCACAGCGCCCACGGTGGCGGCCTGCAGCACGGTGCGGCGGTTGAGGCTGGTTTTCAACAGATCGGTCATGGGGCATCCCTGGTGGCGTGAAAAACAAAAAAGGCGTCCTCACACCGCGCCTGGCTGCATCAAAGCAACGCCGGGAGCGGGTGGGGACGCCTTTGTCCTGGGTGGAGCCTGGAACGGGTCCGGGGCTCCTTGCCAGCACCGGCCCGCCGTTGGGTCAGTGCTGTCAGTGGTCAGACCTGCATTGGTCTTGCACTGTGCAATGCAAAGCGCGTGCCAGCGTGCGCTGCGCCATGTTGGAGCGTTGGTTGCTATGGAATAGATAGCTGTCAGCGCTTGATCAATAAGCGCTACACGCCTGCGGGGCTTGCAGCAGGGGTGTTCTTGTTGTGATCAGTGTGGTCGCACTGCCTTTGTGCGGCGCACCATTTGGGAGGGGCCTTGGAATTGGGCGCGGCCCAGGCGAGGGATGCCAAGCAAGGGCCGCACCGCAGCGAGGGCATCGTCCCCCTTCCCGAATGACGCAATCATTCGAGAGAAGGGGGAAGCGGCGCAGCCGCTCAGGGGGTTGTTCTCTGTTTTTACCCCAGCAGATCCATCACGTCCAGCATGCGCTGAGCCACGTCCACGAGCTTCAGGCCCTTGTCCATGGCGGTCTTGCGCAGCTTTTCGTAGGCGGCCTGTTCGGTCAGGCCCTGGCGCTGCATCAACAGGCCCTTGGCGCGGTCGATGGTCTTGCGGTCTTTGAGCTCGGTCTTGGCGTCGGCCAGCTCGGCGCGCAAGGCCTGTTCGTGCTGGAAGCGGGCCATGGCCACGTCCAGAATGGGGCGGATGCGCTGCGGTGCCAAGCCCGCCACGATGTAGGCAGACACACCGGCCGCCACCGCGTCCTTCACGTGCGAGGTGTCTTCATCGTTGGTGAACATCACGATGGGGCGGCGTTCGTCGCGTGTGGCCATCACCACATGCTCCAGCGCGTCGCGGGCTTCGCTCTCGGCGTCCACGATGATCAGGTCAGGCTGCAGCTGGGCAATGCGCTCGCTCAGAAACACGTCGGCGGGCAGCGTGGCCACCAGGTTGAAGTTGTTCTCCAGCAGCCCGATGCGCAGCGCCCGCGACCGTTCCGCCTGCTCCATGGCGTGTTCGTCGTCAGGGTCGGCGACTGCCAGATCCGGGGCAACCACCACGATGCGCAAAGCCTCATTCATACCCGTAAGCATAAGCAATTTTTACGCCACAAATTGGTGCGCCGGGGTGGTGCACGGCCCCAGAGCGCCGTTGCGATGGGCTTTCACGCAGGGCCCATACCGGCCCCAGGCCCGCCACGCCTGGGTGCCCTGGCCCCCGTTGTGGGGCCTGAAAGTTGCTAATACTGACACCGTGGGAGGGCATACCCGGTAGCTCACCCAGCGGAGCGTCGCATATACATCTGGTCACACAGACACACTGAAATGGAGTTTTTTGCATGAACAAGCACATGAACCGGCGCCGCTTCTCGGCCAGCCTGGCCTTGACCGCAGTGGCGACTGCTGCACTCCTGACCGGATGCGGCAAGGTGCCGGACACCATCAAAATTGGTGTTGCACAGCCCTTGAGCGGCCCGCTGGGCGCCTTGGGGCAGGATCTGCTCAATGGCGTGAAGCTGGCGGTGGAGGAACTCAACAAGTCCGGCTACACCGTGGACGGCAAGCGCGTGACCTTGGAGGTCGTGTCCGTGGATGACAAGGCCGACGCCACCACCGGCAAGGCGGTCGCCCAGCAGCTGGTGGATGCGGGCGTGGTAGCCGTCGTGGGCCACCTCAACTCGGGCGTGAGCATCGAGACCGCACCCATCTACGCTGCCAAAGACATTCCACAGATCGCCATCTCCACCAATCCCAAGTTCACGCAGCTCGGGTTCCCCACCACGTTCCGCATGGTGGCCAATGACACCTTGCAGGCGCGCGCCATCGGCTCCTTTGCGGCCACGCAGCTGGGCGCCAACCGCTACGCCGCACTGGACGACGGCACCCCGTACGGCAAGGGCCTCGCCGATGGCGCTGCCGAACAGCTCAAGGCCGAGAAAAAGGAAGTGGTGGTGCGCAAGTCGTTCGACGACAAGACCGTGGCCTTCGACGAGCTGGCCGGTGAGCTCAAGGCCGCCAACGTGGAGGTGATTGTCTCTACCCTCAACGACTTCCAGGCCCTGGCGCTGCTCGAAGCGCTCAAGAAGGTAGACCACACCAAGGTCAGCCTGCTGGGTGGCGACACCATCAAGACCACCGACATGACCAAGGGCGCAGGCATCGTGCAGGGGCTGTACGCCACCTCGCCAGTGCTGGAAGCCAAGGAGTTCACCACCGGCAAGCCCTTCCTGGAAAAGTACATCGCCGCCTTCAAGAAGCCTCCTGCCTATGGCGGCCACTACAGCTACGACAGCACGTATGTGCTTTCGGCAGCCATCCAGAAAGCCAAGTCCGCCGACCCCAAGGAAATCACCAAGGCCCTGCACAGCATCAACGGCTATGCCCCGGTGATTGGCACCATGACCTGGGATGAGAAGGGCGAGCAGCGCTACGGTGCCGTGGGTGTGTACGAGCTGCGCAGCGGCAACTGGGAACTGCGCATGCGGTCAGACCGCTGGTAAACAGCCCTCCGGGACGGATCGGCCCCGGGTTTTACACTCGGGGCATGAGCTTGCTGATCCTGGGTATTGAATCTTCGTGCGACGAGACGGGCGTGGCATTGGTCCGTTCCACGGGCAATGCCGTGCCTACGCTGCTGTCGCACGCGCTGCACAGCCAGATCGAGATGCACCAGGCCTATGGCGGCGTGGTCCCCGAACTGGCCAGCCGTGACCACATCCGCCGCGTGCTGCCGCTGGCCACGCAGGTGATCACCGAGTCTGGCCAGTCGCTGGCCGATGTGGACGTGGTGGCCTACACCCGCGGCCCGGGCCTGGCGGGTGCGCTGCTGGTAGGCGCTGGCGTGGCCTGCGCGCTGGGCGCAGCGCTCAACAAGCCGGTGCTGGGCGTGCACCACCTGGAGGGGCACCTGCTGTCGCCCTTCCTCAGCGCCGACCCGCCAGAGTTCCCTTTTGTGGCCCTGCTCGTCTCGGGCGGCCACACGCAGCTGATGCGGGTGGATGGCGTGGGCCGTTACGAGATCCTGGGCGAGACCATTGACGATGCGGCTGGCGAGGCGTTCGACAAGTCCGCCAAACTCATGGGCCTGGGCTACCCCGGGGGCCCTGCGCTGTCGCGCCTGGCTGAGCAGGGCGATGCCACAGCCTTCAAGCTGCCACGCCCGCTGCTGCACAGTGGCAATCTCGACTTCTCTTTTGCCGGGCTCAAGACAGCGGTGCTCACGCAGGCCAAGAAGCTGGGCGATGAGCTGGAGGCACGCAAGGCCGACCTGGCGGCGAGCACCGAGGCTGCGATTGTCGAAGTGCTGGTGAAGAAGACGCTGGCCGCGCTCAAGCAGACCGGCCTGAAACGTGTGGTGGTCGCCGGTGGCGTAGGGGCCAACCGGCACCTGCGTGCGCAACTCAATGCGGCCTGCGCTGCGGCCAAGGTGCGCGTGCACTACCCTGAGTTGCACCTGTGCACCGACAACGGCGCCATGATTGCCATGGCAGCGGCCATGCGGCTGCAGGCAGGGCAGCAGCACGCCAACACCGACTACGCCTTTGACGTGAAGCCGCGTTGGCCGCTGGATGCGATCACGGTTTGATTATCTGAATAAAAAAGGCCGCTACCGCCTGTCCAGCAAGCGGTAGCAGCTATCTTTTTTTTTCAGAAGGGGTAGTGGCGGGGTGTCGTCTGCACCGTGATCCAGCGCAACTCGGTGAACTCGCGCACGCCCGCCATGCCACCAAAGCGGCCATAGCCCGAACTTTTCACGCCGCCAAAAGGCATCTGGCCTTCGTCATGCACCGTGGGGCCGTTGACGTGGCAGATGCCCGACTCGATGCGTGCGGCCACATTCCACGCCTTGGCCACATCGCGGCTGAACACGGCGGATGACAGGCCGAACTCGTTGTCGTTGGCGCAGGCAACGGCTTCCTCGACACCATTCACGCGCACCACGGGTTTGACGGGGCCGAAGGATTCTTCTCGGTAGATGTCCATCGCGGACGTCACGTGGTCGAGCACCGTGGCCTGCATCAGCGTGCTGTCGCTCTTGCCGCCGCAGACCAGCTTGGCGCCCTTGGCCAGTGCGTCGTCGATGAGGGCGTTGCAGCGCTGCACCGTGGTCATGTCCACCACCGAGCCCAGCACCACCGGGCCCTTGCGTGGGTCGCCCAGGGGCAGGGCCTTGGCGCGCTCGCCCAGCTTGGCCACAAACGCGTCGGCCACGGCGTTGTCCACAATGATGCGTTCGGTGGACATGCAGATCTGGCCCGAGTTGGCGAATGCGCCGAACACGGTGCCTGCGACAGCGGCGTCGATGTCCGCGTCATCCAGCACCAGCAGGGGGGCCTTGCCGCCCAGTTCCAGCACCACGGGCTTGAGGTACTTGGCGCAGGTCTGCGCAATGATGCGGCCCACCTTGGTGGAGCCGGTGAAGTTGATGCGGCGCACTGCCGGGTGGGCCACGATGGCCTCGACGACGGCGCCTGCGTCGGCGGGTGCGTTGGTCACAAAGTTCACCACGCCGGGGGGCAAACCGGCCTCCTGCAGCGCCTCGATGATGAGGCCGTGTGTGGCGGGGCACAGCTCCGACCCCTTCAGGATCACCGTGTTGCCGCAGGCCAGCGGGGTGGCGATGGCGCGCACGCCCAGGATGACGGGTGCGTTCCACGGTGCAATGCCCAGCACTACGCCCGCCGCCTGGCGCACACCCATGGCCAGGCTGCCGGGCACGTCGGACGGAATCACTTCGCCTGCAATCTGCGTGGTCAGGGCGGCGGCTTCCTGCAGCAGGCCGGCAGCCAGGTGCACGTTAAAGCCCGCCCACATGCCCGAGGCGCCGGTCTCGGCCGCCATGGCCACCGCAAAGTCGGCCGTGCGGGCCTCCAGCGCATGTGCTGCCTTGAGCAGCAGCGCGCGGCGCGCGTTGGGGCCCAGGGCCGACCAGGCAGGGAAGGCCTTGGCGGCTGCGTCGGCAGCGGCCTTGGCGTCGGCCACGCTGGCAGCGGGTGCCGTGGTGGCGACCGATCCGTCCAGCGGGTTGCGACGCTCAAACGTGGCGCCGCCGGTGGCTTGCACGCGCTCGCCGTTGATCAGCATGGAAATGGCAGTCATTGAAAGCTCCTGAAAAAGAACAGATAAAAAAGGGGGAAAGAGGTATTCAGGTCACGCCCAGGTAGGCTTGTCGAACCACGTCGGACTGCAGCAATTCAGAGGCTGCGCCAGACGCCACGATGCGTCCTCGCTCCAGCACATAGCCGCGCTGCGCGATCTGCAGTGCCTTGCGCACGTTCTGCTCCACCATGAGCACGGTGACGCCCTGTGCGGCAATGCGCTGCACGATGGCGAGCAGCTCATCGACCATGCGCGGCGCCAGGCCCAGCGAGGGCTCGTCCAGCATCAGCAGGCGCGGGCCGCTCATCATGGCGCGGGCCACGGCGACCATCTGCTGCTCGCCGCCGCTCATGGTGCCGGCGAGCTGTGTGGCGCGTTCCTTGAGGCGGGGAAAGTCTTCAAACGCCTGGTGCAACCGCTCGGCGCGCACCCGCGACGGCACCAGCCAGCCGCCCAGCTCCAGGTTCTCGGTCACCGTCATCTGCGGGAACAACTGGCGACCTTCGGCGACCAGCGCCAGGCCGCGTTGCACGCAGGCCGTGGCGTTCATTGCAGGCACGGCCTGGCCGTCGAGCGTCACCGAGCCTTGGCGCGGCAGCAGGCCCGCCAACGCCTTGAGCAGCGTGGTCTTGCCCGCGCCGTTGGGGCCGACGATGACGGTGATGCCGGGCGCGGCTTCCAGTGTCAGGTCCTGCAGCACCTGAAAGCCGTGGTAGCCCGTGGTCAGGTTCTGCACGGTGAGGTGTGCGCCGCTCATGCCGTGGCTCCTTCGCTGGTGGCTGTCATTTCGTCACCCAGATAGGCCTCGATCACCTGCGGGTCGCGCACCACCTCGGCGGGCGTGCCGTCGGCAATCTTGCGGCCCTGGTGCAGCACCAGCACGCGCTCTACGTACTTCAGCAGCGTGGTCACCGCGTGCTCGATCCACACCACCGTCAGACCCCAGTCGTCGCGCAGGCGGCGGATGCGCTGGGCCATGGCGTCCACCTCGGCCTCTGTCAGGCCCGCAGCCACCTCGTCGAGCAGCAGCAGGCGCGGGCGTGTGCCCAGGGCCATGCCAATCTCCAACAGGCGCTGCTGCGACGGCGTCACGTCGGCTGCGGGGCGGTCGGCCAGGTGCGCCAGGCCCAGCATGGCGAGGATTTCCTCCTCGCTGCGCAGACCCGCAGGCCCCTGGCGGTGGCGGCCTGCGAACTGCATGCCAAAACGCACGTTGTCGCGCACCGTCATGTCGGGGAACACACGCGGCGTCTGGAAGGTGCGCGCGATGCCGTGGGCCGCATAGTGGTGGGGGCCCTTGCCGGTGAGGTTGTCAGCGCCACTGTGCAGCGTGCCCGAGGTGGGGGGGTGCACGCCCGAGATGGCGTTGAAGAACGTGGTCTTGCCCGCGCCGTTGGGGCCGATGATGCCGATGAGCTCGCCCGTGTGCAGCGTGGCACTTACACCGTCTACGGCGGTGAGGCCGCCAAAGCGCACGGTCACGCTGTCAATGGTCAAAAGCGCTTCAACCATGGTGCGCCTCCGCAGCAGGCTTTCGCCGTTGCCACAGTGTGGCCAGGCCATTGGGCAGGTACATCACGCACAGAATCAGCAGCAGGCCCAGCACCATCATGTAGCCGTAGGGCAGCTGCAGGCGCAGGGTTTCGGCCAGCAGGCTGAACACGATGGCCGCCAGGATGGGGCCGCCAATGCTGGTCGCGCCGCCGATCAGTGCGATCAGCACGGTCTGGAAGCCGATGAAGGGACTGAACACCGCAGCGGGCTCGATGTACGTCCAGCGAACGGCCATGGCCGCGCCCACGGCGCCTGCAAAGGCGGCGGTGATGCCAAAGCCCGCAATCTTGGCCAGGCGCGTGTCCACGCCCAGCGTCTGGGCGCGCTGCTCGTCAGCACCGATGCCTGCCAGTGCGAGGCCAAACCGGCTGCGCTGGATGGCAATGGCGGTGGCAATGGCCGCCGCCGCGATCAGCAGCACGGTGAGGTACACCGTTTCGTTGCTGGGCACCACCGTGAGCACGCGGCCCACGGTGCCCGATACCTGCTTTTCGACAAAGGTGACTGCGTGGCGGATCAGCTCGGTCATGCCGAAGGTCAGCACCGCGAAGTAGGTGCCGCGCAGGTGCAGCACGGCGGCGCCCATCACAACCGCCACGATGGAGGCAATCAAAGCACCGGACACGATCACCAGCGGCCACGGCAGTACGGTCAGCAGCGTGGCACTGGTGTACGCACCAATGCCGAAGAAGGCCGACGTGGCCAGCGACAGGTAGCGGGTAGCGCCGCAGAACAGCGACCAGCTGGTGGCCAGCGCGATGTACATCAGGCAGCTGAGCAGCACCGAGGTGGCGAACTCGGACACCAGCCAGGGCAGGGTGGCGACCACCGCCACCCCCGCTGCCAAGGCCAGCCAAGGCTTGTTGGAATGAAGGGAAGTCATTTTTTGGAGAACAGTCCGTTGGGGCGCCAGATCAGCACGCCGATGAACACTGCATAGCTCAGCAGCATCTTGAGAGACGGGCTGCTGAAGTGCATGCCCAGCGCCTCGACCACGCCCAGCAGCAGGCCGCCGGCCAGACTGCCCGCCAGGCTGCCAAAGCCGCCCAGCGTGATCACGATCAGCGCCGTCACGGTATAGGGCTCACCCATCGACGGAGAAATCTCATACGTCATGGACAGCAGCGCACCCGCCACGCCCGACAGGCCCAGGCCAATGCCAAACATCATCGGATGCAGGCGCCGCGTGTTGATGCCCACCAGCTGCGCTCCCGTGGGCGACTGCATCAGTGCCCGCACGGCCTTGCCCAGCAGCGTGAGCTTGAGCAGCGCGATCAGCGCGGCCGACAGCGCCAGTGCCACGCCAAACAACACCAGCTTGTTTTCAGTGAAGCGCATGCCCGCAATCTGCACCGGGTCGGCCAGGTATTCGTACCCACGCAGGTCACCGCCCCAGATCAGCAGGGCGGTGTTCTGCACCAGGAACATGAGGCCAAAGCCCACCATCAGGCTGCGCGCCTCGAACACGTCCACATTGGGTGCGCGGGCGGCCAGGCGCTTGAAGCACAGCGCATGCACCACCACGCCCAGCGCAAACAGCGCGATGAAAGCCAGCGGCATGAGCAGCAGCGGCGAGATGCCCCACAGGGTGTGCGCGGACCAGGTGAGGAAGGCGCCCAGCATCAGGAACTCGCCATGCGAGATGTTCATGATGCGCATCAGCCCGTATTGCAGGTTCAGGCCCATGGCCACCAGCGCATAGATGCCGCCGGTAATGAGGCCACTGGCGACCAGTTCGGCCCAGGAAGTCAGAGACACTTTGTTATTTCCAGGCTGGTTTCGCGGTGTTTAACTGCGCGGTGGCTCGGTCCTTGGGCCACACGACTTCGAAGTCGCTGCCCTGCCACTGGCTCACGGTGCCGGGGATGGACGCGTTCTCGCTGCCCTGGAAGCGGATGCCGCCCAGGATGGTCTGGAACTCGTTCTTGGCGATGTGCTCGCGCAGGGCCTTGCGGTCCAGGCCCGCCTTCTCCACGGCCTGCTGCAGGATCTGTAGGCCTGCCCAGGCATGGCCGCTGGCCCAGCGGTCGGGCTCCTTGTTGAACTTCTTCACGTGGGCGTCGAAGTACGCCTTGGCCTCGGGGCTTGTCTTCACGCTCCAAGATCCCATGCCAATCACGCCCTCGGTGTTGGCGGCCATCACGTTCTTGTAGAGCTGGAAGGCCGTGCCCACCGAGGCGTAGAAGAACTTGGGGTTCAGCCCCACCTCGCGCGCCTGGCGGCTGGCCAGGATGGTGTCGGGCGGGTACGTGATGCCGATGAAGGCGTCGGGGTTCTGGTCCTTGATGCCGCGCAGCACGGGCGCCAGGTCCTTCACGCCCAGCGGGTAGCTCTTGCGCTCCAGCACCTGGATGCTGGTCTTCTTGAGCGCGTTGTTCAGCGCGGCGAAGTTCTCCAGGCCAAACAGGTCGTCCATGTAGACGATGGCAATGGTCTTGACGTTGTTGGCCACCAGCATGTCCACCAGCGCACCCATCATCTTGTCGGGCTGCTGCAGCAGCGAGAAGAAGTAGGGCAGGTTCATGTCGATGAGCTTGCGCGACAGCGCCGTGGGTGCCAGCAGCGGGTAGCCGAAGCGGTTGGCCAGCGGCGCGATGGCGAAGTTGGCACCCGAGCCCCAGGGCGGCAGGATCAGGTCCACCTTGTCGCTGCCCATCAGCTTTTCGTAGGTGCGCACGCAGGTTTCGGTCTCGCTGCGGTCGTCGTAGCCTATGAGTTCGATGGGGCGCTTGGTGCCCTTCACGCTCAGGCCGCCCGCTGCGTTCACTTGCTCGGCCCACAGCAGGTAGTTGGGCTCCTGGCTGACCTGGGCACCGGCCGCCCAGGGGCCCGTGCGGGCAATGGCATAACCGATGCGCACGGATGCCGCGCTGTTGCCCTGGGCCCACAGCTGGGGTGCCACGGCCAGGGTGCCGACCGTGGCGGCGGCGCCCTTGATCCACTGGCGCTTGGAGGGTTGGTGTGCTGTCATTGTGTGTCTCCTCGGATGGGGCCTGCGTGGTGCACGCCGTGCCGGGAATCGTAGGCAGACGCGCTCATGCGCGCTGCGCTCAGCGTGCACAAAACGCTTGCCTCTGCGTGCAGGCGGCAGCGGGTTTACCCGGATTTCCCTCGGTGGCACGGGGTAACGGGGCATCCGATAATTCAGCCGCATAACCATCAGGCTTGCGCAACCCGCACTGGAGACACCATGGCCCATCCCCTGACCGAGGTATCCACCGACGCCGTGCCTGCGCGCGACCGCCTGCACCTGTGGGGCGATGCGGTGTGGCGCCTGATTGGCGGGCTGGAGTCCGACGCGTTTGGTGACGATGCCTTTGCAGGCCACATCACCTCGGGCCAGGCGGGCTATGTGAACCTGTGCCAGCTGGACGTGAGCCGCCACCGCGTGGTGCGCACCCCCAGCCTCATTCGGGGCAGCGACCGGGCCTACATCAAGGTGGTGGCCCAGCTCGAAGGGCGCGCGTGCTTCGAGCAGAATGGTCGCCAGGTATGGTTGTCGCCGGGTGAGTGGAGCGTGTACGACACCACGCGCGCCTATGCCGTGAGTAACCCCGAGGCCGTGCGCCAGATGGTGCTGATGATCCCGAAGGAACAACTGCCCGAGCGCAAGCTCAAGCTCGATGATCTGATGGTGCAGCGGTTCTCGGGCACCAGCGGCGTGTCGCGGCTGGCATGGGACACCATGCGCGCCGCGTTTGCCGAGCTGCCCACCATGTCGGACGCAGCCGCCGATGGCGTGGCCGATGTGATCACGCACCTGGTGCAGCTGTCGCTGCTGGAGCGCAACGGGCAGCAAAGCCTGCTGTCGCAGCGTGAGGCCCTGCGTGACCGCATCAGCCAATACATCGACCGGCACCTGGGCGACCCCGACCTCACCATCGACCGCATGGCCCAGGCGCTCAACTGCAGCAAACGGCACCTGTACAACGCGGTGGCTGATGACGAGGAAACCCTGGCCGCGATGATCCAGCGCCGCCGCCTGGAGGCCTGCCTGCGCGACCTGCGCCACCCGGCGCATGCACAGCGCTCGGTCACCGACATTGCGTTGTCCTGGGGCTTCAGCAACAGCGCGCATTTCAGCCGCGCGTTCCGCTCGCATGTGGGGTGCAGCCCCAGCGAATACAGGGCCCGCGCGTTGGCGCCGGTGGTGCTGTTGCGGGACGAGTCGCGGCTCGCGCACTGAGCGGCACCCCGGCCCCTTGCGTGTGGGGCCGTCTGCGCGGCAAAGCACGCTCACCCGTTCTACGCATGCGTATGCATCGGCATGCAGTGGCGTGAGCTTTGCCTTGCATCAATTCTTTACGCGGGCTTGACCCAGTGGGTACGTTGTTGGCGCAATCGCTGCTCACAATGGGGTTTTCCCCTGCGTAGCCATTGCCCATGCGTTTTCTCCCACTGGCCTCTCCCGGCACACCCACTGCCCGCGCAGCGCAACCTTTGCGTGCTGTGCCGTGGAGGCAAACGGCCTTGTTTTTGTGCGTGCTAGCTACCGCCGGGTGTGCCAGCCTGGCACCCACGGATCGCGCATTGCCCGCAGTGGCCGTTCCCCCGGCCTGGTCTGCGGGGGGCAACGGCACAGCGCAAGGGGCTACGGCTACATCCCTGGCCCAGTGGTGGCAGCGGTTTGACGATGCGGTGCTTACCTCGCTGGTCGAGCAAGCCTTGCGCGCCAACAGCAGCGTGCGCACCGCCCAGGCCGCGCTGCAGCAGGCGCGTGCGCAGGTGGATGTGCAATCGGCCGGCCTGCTGCCCAGCGTGGGTGCATCGGCTTCGGCGCAGCGCAGCCGGGCCAGCAACAGCACCGGTAACACGTTCCAGGCCGGTTTTGATGCGAGCTGGGAGCCCGATGTGTTTGGCCGCCTGCGCAGCGGCGTGAGCGCCAGCGAGGCTGACGCCCGCGCGGCAGAGGCCAGCCTGGCTGACGTTCAGGTATCGCTGGCCGCCGAGGTGGCCGTCAACTACATCGAGCTGCGCGGGCTGCAGCAGCGCCTGGCCATTGCGCGCAGCAACCTGGCCAGCCAGCAAGAGACCTTGCAGATCACGCAGTGGCGCCTGCAGGCCGGGCTCACCACCTCGCTCGTCACCGAGCAGGCCCGTGCAGCGGCCGAGCAGACCGCCGCGCAGATTCCCAGCCTGGAAGCCAGCCTGGCGCAGTCGCGCTACAGCCTGGCCGTGCTGACAGGCCAGGTGCCAGGTGCCCTGGATGCCACGCTGGCCGCCAGCGCGCCCGTGCCGCAGCCCACCGCAGAACTGGCGCTGGCAATCCCGGCCGAGACGCTGCGCCAACGCCCCGATGTGCGTGCGGCCGAGCAGCGCATTGCAGCCGCCCTGGCGCGCGTGTCGCAGGCCGATGCGGCGCGCTACCCCAGCTTCTCCCTCGGTGGCTCGCTGGGCCTGCGTGCCCTCACCCTGGGCGCGCTGTCGGCGGGCAGTGCGGTAACCAGCGCCTTGCTGGGCAGCGTGTCCATCCCGCTGCTGGATGGTGGAGCCGCCCGCGCACAGGTGCGTGTGCAGTCTGCCGCGCTGGAGCAGGCCCGCGTGGCCTACGAAGCCACCGTGCTCACGGCCCTGCAGGATGTGGAGAACGCGCTGGTGGCCTTGCGTGGCGACCGGGACAAGCTGGAGCGACTGACGGCCGCCGCAGACGCCGCCCGCAACGCCGCGCTGCTGGCGCAGCAGCGCTATAGCAGCGGATTGATTGACTTTCAGGCGGTGCTGGAGACGCAACGCACGCTGCTGTCCACGCAAGAGAGCGTGGCCACAAGCACCGCTGCGGTCGCAGCAGACCATGTGCGCCTCTATAAGGCGCTGGGCGGCGGCTGGGCGGTAGCCGAATGAACAGCTGACAAGCCCTTCCACACGCCCACCCCATCGCCAGCCAGCCCCCATTTTTCTGATTCACGTCCCATGCCAAATACCGACACCTCCGCTTCTTCTGCAACCGCCAAAGCCGCCCCCTCTGACCTGAGCGCCTTGCTGGGGGCAGACCGTCCCCGCCGCTGGTGGCAGCGCACTACCATGTGGCTGGGGGTGGTCGCGCTCGTGGTGGTGGGCGGTGGCTTGTACGCCTGGCAATCGCGCCAGAGCGCCAGCACTGCACCCACCTATGTCACCGAAGAGCTGCGCCGGGGCAATCTCACACTCACCGTGTCGGCCAACGGCACGCTGCAGCCCACGCGCTCGGTCACCATTGGCAGCGAGCTGTCGGGCACTGTGCGCAACGTGTTGGTGGATGTGAACGACAAGGTCAAGAAGGGGCAGCTGCTGGTGGAGCTGGACACCGCCAAGCTCGAATCGCAGGTGCTGCGCTCGCGCGCCTCGCTGGCGTCGGCGCAGGCCCGCCTGGCCCAGGCCGTAGCCACCACCAAGGAGGCCATTGCCAACTTTGGCCGGCTCGAAGAAGTGGCCCGCCTGTCCGGCGGCAAGGTGCCCTCGGCCTCCGAGCTGGACGCAGGTCGCGCCACGCTGGACCGCGCCGGCGCCGACGAAACCAGCGCCCGCGCCACGGTGGAAGACGCACGCGCCGCGCTGTCCACCGACGAAACCAACCTGTCCAAGGCCTCCATCCGCTCGCCCATCGACGGCGTGGTGCTGACCCGCACGGTGGAGCCCGGCAACGCGGTAGCCGCATCGCTGCAGGCCGTAACGCTGTTCACCGTGGCCGAAGACCTCACGCGGCTGCGGCTGGATGTGAGCGTGGACGAAGCCGATGTGGGCTCGGTCAAGGTGGGACAGGACGCGAACTTCACGGTCAGTGCCTATCCCTCGCGCCGCTACCCGGCCCAGGTCACGCGCGTCTCGTTTGGCTCCACCAAGACGGACAACGTGGTCACCTACATCACCTGGCTGGAGGTGAACAACAGCGACATGAGCCTGCGCCCCGGCATGACGGCCGCTGCCACCATCACTTCCACCGAGCGCAAGGACGTGCTGCTGGTGCCCAACACGGCGCTGCGCTTCACGCCCGCTCAGGCCGCAGGGGCCGATGCGAAACCCGGGGCGGATGGCGCCAAGCCCGGCGCGTCGGGCAGCGGCAGTGGTGGCGGCATCATGTCGCAGCTCATGCCGCGCATGCCACGGTCTGGCTCGGGCCCACGCAAGCCGGGTGCGGGGGGCGAGGCGGGCGATGGCGCGGGCAAGACGCGGCAGGTGTGGGTGCTGCAGGACGGTGCCGCCAAGCCCATCGATGTGCAGGTGGGCATCAGCGATGGCCGCCATACCGAGGTCACAGGCGAGGGCCTCACGCCCGGCATGGCCGTGATCACCGACCAGCGCGCGGCCGGGGCCAAGCCATGAGCGTGGCGGGCGACACCCCCATCATCCGCCTGCGTGGCGTGACCAAGGTCTATGGCGAAGGGGCGCTGGCCTTTCAGGCGCTCAAGGGCGTGGACCTGGACATTGCGCAGGGCGACTTTGTGGCCATCATGGGCCCCAGCGGCTCGGGCAAGTCCACGGCCATGAACACGCTGGGCTGCCTGGACCGGCCCACCACGGGCGAATACCTGTTCAAGGGCGTGCATGTGGAGTCGCTCTCGCGCGACGAGCGGGCACGGCTGCGGCGGCGCTACTTTGGCTTTGTGTTCCAGGGCTTCAACCTGCTGGCGCGCACCTCGGCGCAAGAGAACGTGGAGCTGCCTCTGCTGTACCGGGGCGAGTCGGCCACCGCGCGCCATGCGGCGGCCGCGCGTGCGCTGGAAGCGGTGGGCCTCAAGGGTTGGGAACACCACACGCCCGCCGAGCTGTCGGGCGGGCAGCAGCAGCGCGTGGCTATTGCGCGCGCCATCGTCACCGAGCCCGATGTGCTGCTGGCCGACGAGCCCACCGGCAACCTCGACACCCAGCGCAGTGTCGAGATCATGGAACTGCTGTGGCGCCTGAACGCCGATCACGGCATCACCGTGCTGATGGTCACGCACGAGCCCGACATGGCGCAGTACGCGCGGCGCATCGTGCGGTTTGTCGATGGCGTGGTGGACAGCGATGCGGCCAACCCACACCCCAAGGGTCTTGATGCTGATGCGGCATCGGCCCTGCCGGCGGTGGCCGGTTCGGATGCGGGAGGCCACTGATGTTGCTCAACACCCTGCTGCTGGCGCTGCGCTCCATTCGGCGCAATCTCATGCGCTCTTTCCTCACCATCCTGGGCATCGTGATCGGCGTGAGCGCGGTGATCACCATGGTCACGCTGGGCAATGGCGCCACGCTGGCCATTCAGAACCAGATCTCGGGCCTGGGCACCAACCTGCTGCAGGTACGCCCCGGCCAGCGCATGGGGCCCGGCGGTGGCACCGGCGCCCCGGCCTTCAAGGACACCGATGCCGACATGATCGCGCAGCAGATCGGCGGCATCCTGGCCGTGGCGCCCGAGGCGCGTGCCGCCGCCACGGCGGTGGTGGGCGGGCGCAACTGGACGACCAGCGTGATCGGCAGCACCAACGCCTGGCTGGAGACCGGCAATTGGACGGTGCGCACTGGCCGCGTCTTTACCGACGCCGAATTGCGCGCGGGTGCCGCCGTCTGCCTGATCGGCGAGACCGTGCGGCGCGAGCTGTTTGGCACCGCCGATGCCGTGGGCGGCCAGCTGCGCGTGAAGGCGTTTTCGTGCGAGGTGGTGGGCGTGCTGGCGTCCAAAGGGCAGGGCGCGTTTGGCAACGACCAGGACGACACCGTGCTGGTGCCGCTGCGCACGCTGCAGCGCCGCGTGACGGGCAACACGCGGGTGAACACGCTGCTGGTGTCGATGAAGGATGGCAGCGACCCCGAGCGGGTGAAGGCCAGCCTCACCCAACTGCTGCGCGAGCTGCGCAAGCTGTCGGATTCAGACGAAGACAACTTCAACGTGCTGGACACCAAGCAGCTGGCGGACACGCTCTCGGGCACCACCAAGGTGCTGACCACGCTGCTGGGCGCCGTGGCAGCCGTGAGCCTGCTGGTGGGCGGCATCGGCATCATGAACATCATGCTGGTGAGCGTGACCGAGCGCACGCGCGAGATTGGCCTGCGCCTGGCCATTGGCGCGCTGGAGCGCGAGGTGTTGCTGCAGTTCCTGATCGAGGCCGTGGTGCTGGCCGCGCTGGGTGGGCTCATCGGCATCGTGCTGGCCACGGGCGCGTCCCTGGCGCTATCGGGGCTGATGGGGGTGCCCTACCTGTTCAACCCTGGCGTGAACCTGCTGTCGTTTGTGTTTTCGGCCGGGATCGGTGTGGTGTTTGGCTACTTCCCGGCGCGGCGCGCGGCACGCATGGACCCCATCGATGCGCTACGGCACGAGTGAGCAAGGCCGTGGGCTGGCTGCCGAATGGCGTCTGACCGGGTGCCCTGGAAGAAAAAACAAGCAAAAAAGGCATGAAGCGCTAGTGCATCATGCCTTGATTGCTATTGAAAATATAGCGATGGCCGTCATGCGCCATCGCCTTGGGAGCGGCTGGCTTCAGTGAATGGTCAGCGTGGTGGCCTTGCTCACGGGCTCCAGGCGGACCAGCGTCAGGGTCAGCACGCCGTTTTCCAGCTTGGCGGTGCTGGCGCTGGCATCGATCTCGGTGGGCAGCTCCCACGCGCGCTGCACCTTGCGCGGTGCGCCTTCCACGCTTTGCACCTGCACCACCTGGCCTTCAATGCTGATCGAGAGCTGTTCGCGGGCCAGGCCGGGTACGTCCAGCTGCAAGGTGGTGGCCTTTTCGTCCTGCGTCACGGTGCAGCCCGCAGCGGGTGCTGCGGCAGGCTGTGCCAGCGCGCCCATCAGAAAACGTTGCAGCGCCAGGTCGGCGGAACGGGGGGCTTGGGCATAAGCTGCGCGGCGGATCACGGGGGCGAAGATCATGGGTAACTCCTATACACTGCGCGGCTCTCGACGTGGTCGCCGCATGGCAGAGAGGTGTGTGCGGCCACGCCGCATTTCAAGGGAAAAATGCCATGAATAAATTGCAATCTGTGGGCTTGAAATCAGGCGCTGCGGCATTACGTCACACCGTTTGGGCAGCCGCAGTGGCCCTTGCAGGCGCCGTGGCGTTGGCGCCTGCCGCGCAAGCGCAGACCCCGCCCTCGGCAGCCGTGGCCCAGGCCAGGCCGGTCAAGCTGGCGCTCATCGAAAGCCTGTCGGGCCCTTTTGCCAACACGGGCGAGGCTGTGTACCGCAATATCTACTGGGCCATGGAGCGCGTGAACGCACGCGGCGGCGTGCAGCTGCCTGCCAGCAGCGGCGGCCCCCGCCCGCTGGTGCTGGAGCGCTACGACAGCAAGGGCCAGAACGAAGAAGCCCTGTCTGCCCTGCGCGCCGCGATTGACGATGGTGCGCAGGTCATCCTGCAGGGCAATTCGTCGTCCACGGCCGCCGTGCTGATCGAGGCCATCAACAAGCACAACGAGCGCGAGCCGAACAAGCGCGTGCTGTTCCTCAACTACTCGGCGGTGGACCCCATCCTCACCAACGAGAAGTGCAGCTTCTGGCACTTCCGTTTTGATGCCCATGCCGACATGCGCATGGCCGCGCTGATGGAGGTGATGCGCGAGGACAAGGCCTTGAAGAGCGTCTACCTCATCGGCCAGGACTACAGCTTTGGCCAGGCCGTGCTGCGCGAGGCCAAGAAGCAGCTGGCTGCCCAGCGCCCCGATGTGGCGGTGGTGGGCGAAGAGCTGCACCCCATCGGCCGCGTGAAGGACTTTGCGCCTTATGCCGTCAAGATCAAGACCAGCGGCGCGCAGGCCGTGGTCACCGGCAACTGGGGCAATGACCTCACGCTGCTGGTCAAGGCCGCGCGGGATGTGGGCTACGAGGGCAGCTTCTACACCTTCTATGGCAACGCGCTGGGCGCTCCCGCCGCGATTGGCGACGCAGGCATCGGCAAGGTGGTGGCCGTGGCCGACTGGCTGCCCAACGTGCCGGGCGCGCAAAGCGAGGCGTTCTACCAATCCTTCCGCACACGCTTTCCCAAGCCGCAGGACGACTACGTGCACATGCGCATGCAGCTGATGGTGGAGGCCCTCGCCCAGTCCATCGAGCGCGCGGGCAGCACCGATGTGGTGGCCGTTGCGCGCCAGATGGAGTCGGCCAACGTGCAACTGGCCGGCCAGGGCGGCACCATGCGCGCGGCCGACCACCAGTTCCAGCAGGCCTTGGCGGTGGGCGTGATGGACAAGAAAGGCGCCCCCGGCGTGAAGTTCGACGTGGAAGGCTCGGGCTACGGCTTCCGCGTGGTGCGGCAGATTGCGGCGGCCAAGGCGCAGCAACCGCACAGCTGCCAGATGCAGCGTTACTGATGCGTGGGTCCGCCCCGGGCGGCCGGGGCGGCCGGGGTGATCGCGCTCAGCGCCGGATGCGGTGGCCCGTCTTGAACACCCACCGCACCACGGCGAGGCACAGGGCCATGAACACCAAGGTCATGCTGGTGCTCACCGCGATGTGCACGTCGGCATGGCCATAAAACGCCCACCGCAGCCCGCTGATGAGATAGACCACCGGGTTGAACAACGAGACGGTCTGCCAGAACGGTGGCAGCATGCTGATGCTGTAAAACGCCCCACCCAGAAAGGTGAGCGGCGTGATCACCAGCAGCGGGATGACCTGCAGCTTTTGAAAGCTGTCCGCCCACAGGCCAATGAGGAAGCCGAACAGGCAGAACGTGACGGCCGTGAGCACCAAAAAGCCCACCATCCACACGGGGTGCGCCACCTCGTACGGAACAAACACGCGGGCGGTGGACAGGATGAGCACCGACACCAGCAGCGACTTGCTGGCTGCCGCACCCACGTAGCCCAGCAGCACCTCCACCCAGTTGACCGGCGCGCTCAGCAGTTCGTAGATGGTGCCCGACCATTTGGGCATGTAGATGCCAAAGGCCGAGTTGGAGATGCTTTCGGAGAGCAGCGACAGCATGAGCAGGCCGGGGATGATGTAGGCGCCATAGCTCACCCCGCCGATGTCGCCCATGCGCGAGCCAATGGCGGAGCCGAAGACGATGAAGTACAGCGCGGTGGTGAGCACGGGCGCAATGAGGCTTTGCATCCAGGTGCGGAAGGCGCGGTTCATTTCGAAGCGGTAGATGGCGCGCACGCCATGCAGGTTCACACCGGTCATGCTGGGATCGCTTTCTGGGGCGAAGGGGTGGGGACCTTGTCCTGGTGCACCAGGCTGACGAAGATGTCTTCGAGCGAGCTTTCGCTGGAGTGCAGGTCCTTGAAGTCGATGCCGTGCTCGGTCAGGGCGCGCAGCAGGGCGGCGATGCCGGTGTCTTCCTGCTGCGTGTCGAAGGTGTACGTCAGGACGGTGCCGTCCTGGCTCAGGGCCAGAGGCCAGCGGGCGAGCGGTGCGGGCACTTGCGCCATGGGCTGCTGCAGCGTGATGGCCAGCGCTTTCTTGCCCAGCTTGCGCATCAGCACGGCCTTGTCTTCCACCACGATCAACTCGCCCTTGCGGATCACGCCGATGCGGTCGGCCATGTCCTCGGCTTCTTCCAGGTAGTGGGTGGTCAGGATGATGGTGGTGCCCGCGTCACGCAGTTCCCGCACCAGGCGCCACATGTCGTGGCGCAGCTCCACATCCACGCCGGCGCTGGGTTCGTCGAGGAACAAAATCTTGGGCTCATGCGACAGTGCCTTGGCGATCAGCACGCGGCGTTTCATGCCGCCCGACAGCGCGAGGATCTTGTTGTCCTTCTTGTCCCACAGCGACAGGTCCTTGAGGATTTTCTCGATGTACGCGGGGTTGGGGGCCTTGCCGAAAAGCCCCCGGCTGAAGTTCACCGTGGCCCACACCGTCTCGAACGAGTCGGTGTGCAGCTCCTGGGGCACCAGGCCAATGGCAGCACGTGCTGCGCGGTAGTCGCGCACCGTGTCGTGCCCATCGGCCGTGACGGACCCCGCCGTGGCATTGCTCATGCCACAAATCACGCTGATCAGCGTGGTCTTGCCCGCGCCATTGGGCCCCAGCAGGGCAAAGATCTCGCCGCGCCGGATGTCCAGGTCGATGTTCTTGAGTGCCTGAAAGCCGCCGGCGTAGGTTTTGCTCAGGCCGCGTACACGGACGATGGCGTCCGTGTCGGGTGCTGGAGAAGGTGATGCAGGCATTGGGTGGATTCTCTGGGAGGGCCAGGGCGCGCCGCCGTGGCCGGGCCGCTGTGCAAGCGGTCAAAGCCGGGCATTGTGGACTGACTTGCGCAAGTGTGCTGGGCGGGGGCTCCGTGCCCGCAGAAACCCCCGGGTTGCGCCGTTCGGCGAGTGGCTCGCAGCGGTGGGGCAGCGGTCAGCGCGCCGCCGCCACCTCGCGCCCCAGCTCGATGACGGCCATGGCGTAGTAGCTTGACCAGTTGTAGCGCGTGATGGCGTAGAAGTTTTCGGTGCCTGCCACGTAGCTGGGCGCATCGTTGCCGTTTTGCAGTTCCACCAGCGCCAGCGGGCCCGTGTGCTGCACGCCCTGGGCATCCAGCACAGCGCCCTTGGCCAACATGCTGGTGGCACTGAAGGTGGGCAGGATGTCGGGGGCGAGCAGGTCGTCCAGCTGCAGGCGCGCATGGTCGAACTGCACCCCAAAGTGCGTGGGCATGCCGGGCGTCCAGCCGTGGCCGCGGAAGTAGTTGGCCACCGAGCCAATGGCGTCGGCCGGGCTCTTGAACAGGTCCACGCGGCCGTCGCCATCAAAGTCCACCGCATAGCGCACCCAGCTCGATGGCATGAACTGGCCCAGGCCCATGGCGCCGGCATAGCTGCCGCGTGGCTCAAACGGGTCGGTGTTGCTGCGGTTGGTGAGGCTCAGGAACTGCTCCAGCTCGCGGCGGAAGAAGTCGGTGCGCTCCTTGGCGCGCGGGTGTGCAGTGGGGAAGTCGAACGCCAGCGTGGCCAGCGCGTCCATCACACGGAAGGTGCCCATCTGCTGGCCGTAGATAGTCTCTACCCCGATGATGCCCACGATGATCTCGGCAGGCACGCCAAACTCGCGCTCGGCACGCTCCAGCGTGGCCTGGTTCTCCTGCCAGAACCGCACGCCTGCACGGATGCGGATGGGGTCGATGAAGCGGCTTCGGTACACGCGCCAGTTCTTGGCCGTGCCCTTGGCGGGCGGCAGCATGAGGCGGGGCACCTGTGACAAGAAATGCGCCTGCCCGATGGCCTGGCGCACCCACTCGCGGTCCAAGTCCCGCCGTGTGGCCAGGTCGTCGGCAAAGTCCATGGCCTCAGGGCGCGATGCGTAGAGCACCGGGGCCTTGGCACTGGCCCGCCCCTGGTGGGCCTGGCCGGCTTTGGCATGTGCCTTCTGGGCCGCCGGTTTGGGTTGATTTTCGGGCTTTGCGCTAGCGGGTAATGCACAGGCAGCTATCAAAAATATAGCTGCCGTGGTCCATGATGCTGTCTTCTTCATGTCAATGGTTCGTCATGTTGTGGCTCCCTGCAGCGTCTGATACCGGCGCGCTCCAAGACCAGGGATGCCAAGCAAGGGCCGCCCCGCAGCGAGGGCATCGTCCCCCTGGGGGGAAGCGGCGCAGCCGCTCAGGGGGGTGATTCACTGTTTCGGCCAGGCGAGGCTGCGGAACTCCCGCCGCAAATCGCCCAGGGCGGCCTCCGGGTGGGGGGCGTAGCGCACGCGCTCCAGCCGCAGCAGCCAGTCGGCCACCGCCGCAGCGGGTGCGCCGAATTGTGCCTGCACCCGCTCGGCCATGGCCCGGGGCGGCAAGGTGTCGGGCAATGCCATGCCTGCGCGGGCCAGACGCTGGCGCGCGCGGGCCAGCAGGCGCAGCCAGGGGTCGTGCTGGCTGCGCTCCCACAGGCTCCAGCCCATGCCCCCAAGGGCCGCCACGACGATCAGGATGCCCAGCACCATGGTCAGGTCCTGCCAGCTGGGCGACTCAAAGCCCAGGGACTTGAGCAGGTCCAGCTGGCGGCTCTGGGTGTAGTTGAGCACCCACTGGTTCCAGCTGTTGTTGACGGCCTCCCACACGGCGCGCAGGTTCTGCGCCAGCCCCGGGCTGATGACCGTGCCCATGGCGGTGGCAAACGCCCCTTGAGGCGCGCGCAGCCTCTGAAAGGCCCCGGTGCGGCCGGGCGATACGGCGCCCGTGGGGTCCACCCGCACCCAGCCCCGGCCGGAGAGCCAGACTTCGGCCCAGGCATGGGCGTCGCTCTGGCGCACGGTCCAGAGCTTGTCCACGGGGTTGCGGTCGCCGCCCTGGTAACCGGTAACGATGCGGGCCGGGATGTCGAGCGCACGCATCAGCACCACAAAGGCCGAGGAGATGTGTTCACAAAACCCTTCCTTGCGGTCAAACCAGAACTCATCGGCCGTGTGCTGGCCGTACACGCCGGGCTCCAGCGTGTACACATATCCGCCGGTGCGCAGGAGGTTCAAGGCGGCATTGACAAGGGCCTCGGCGTTGTCTTGCGCGGGGTTGGGGTTGAGCTGTGGGTCGTTGCGCAGTTGCTGGGCCAGCGCCAGCGTGCGGGGATTGAAGCCGGTGGGCAGCTCGGTATAGGTGCGCAGGGCGGCGTTGGGGGCGCTGGGGCCGTGGGCAAACTGCGTGTAGCTTTCGGCCTTGTAGCGCACCACGTCGGTCACTGCGCGGGTGGTCAGCCACTGCAGGTCTTGCGTCATGAAGGTCTCCATGCCAGCCACTGCGGGCTTGTCCACCGCAGCGTCCAGCAGCAGCAGCCAGGGCCGCTGGTGGGGCTCCAGCGTCACTTCGTAGCGCACGGGCTGGCCTTGCACGCGCAGATTGGCGACGGTACTGGCGCGTGCCTGCGAGTAATCGCCGGGGCGGGGCGACACCGGGTGCCATTCGACGCCGTCGAAGGTGCCGAACACGGGGCCGCGGAAGTACAGATCGCTCTGCGGTGGTGCGGCGCCGTCAGGGGTGTCAAACCGCACGCGCATGGCCACCGTGTCGTCCAGCGCCAGCTCGGCAATGTTCCCCACCTTCATCACACCCGACAGGCCGCTGCGCCCGCTCATGGTGTCGCTGGGCATGCCCCACAGGGGCGCCATGCGCGGGAACAGCATGAACAGCGCCGCCATGATGGGCGCGCCCAACAGCGCCATGGTGCCTGCTGTGCGCAGTGCCTGCGAAAGCGGTGGCCGCCCCACAGGCATGTGGGCGTTGACCAGGGCCGTGAGCAGCCCCAGCAGCGCCACCAGCATGGCAGCGGCCGTGAACAGCGACTGCGAGAAGAAGAAGTTGCTGAGCATCGTGAAGAAGCCCAGGAAGAAGACCACCAGCGCGTCGCGTCGCGCGCGCAGTTCTAGCATCTTGAGCGCCAGCAGCATCACGATCAGCGTCACCCCTGCATCGCGGCCCAGGATGGTGCGGTGGGTGTACAGCGTGCCCGCCACCGCGATCACCAGCGGAACGGCCAGCACCCAGCGCGTCGGCAGCGGGCGGCCCTTGAAGGCCAGCCAGCCGCGCCACAGCATCAGTCCGGCCGCCAGCAGGCTCGCCCATACAGGCAACACGTTGACCTGCGGGGCGATGACCCACGCAATCACGGCGAGCAGGAACAGCGTGTCGCGCGCGTCGCGCGGCAGTGCGTTGAGCGTCTGACGCAGGGTCATGGCTGCGCGGTGGAACGGGGGGGTATGGATTTCATGTTGCTATTTATTTGATAGCCGTACAGGCAATATGAATATGCGCTTGGAGCCGATAGGGGCCAAATTCGGCAGGAATGGGCAGTGGCAGGTCAACACAGGGCCAACGCCTCCAGGCAGCGGCGGCGGTGGGCGGCCCCCGTGTCGGGCGCGATCTCGGTGCCGGGCAGGCGCAGGCCGTAGTCCAGGCCCAGGCGGTCGGCTTGCAGCACCCAGGCCGTCAGGCGCGACACGCGTGCCTCATGGTTGGGCAAGACGGCGTGGGCCAGGTCCAGCCACAGCTCGTGCCGCTGGGCCTGTTGCGCGTCACGGCTCACCAGGTCATCGGTGCCGGTGGCCAGCGACTTCGCCGCTTTCTTCCAGACCACCAGTTTGAGCGGGTCGCCCCGCCGGTAGGCCCGCACGCCGTCGAATTCGCCGATGCCCTGCGACGGCGCATTGCCCGTGCCACCGGCGCGGGGCTCGCCCGGCGGCAGGGGTTGTGGCGGCACCTCGGGCGCGGGGTACACCAGCACCTCGGCAGCAGGGCGCCAGTAGGTCCACACGCGGAAGGTGCCCAGCGGAAACCGCGTTTCGGCCGTCAGTGTGGGCACGCGGTGCAGCCCCCGGCGCCCGGGCTGGAAGGCCACCTGCACGCTGGCCTGGCCCTGGGCGGGCACGTCGGTCCAGGCCCAGTGGTGTTCGGCCTTGCCGGTGCCGTGCACGGCCAGGGCAATGCCATAACGCGGCGACTTGCGACCACTGGACAGCTGGATCTCAAACGCCGTGCTGGTGCCCAGAAAATGTGGCTCGGGTGCCTTCAGGTGCAGCGTCAGCCCGCGCAGGTTGGCGTGGCAGATGTGCATGCCCACCACCGCGCTGCCAGCCAGCAAAAAGGTCAGCAGGTAGCCCAGGTTGAGCTGGTAGTTGATGGAGGCCACCAGCAGCACCACGAGCGTGAGCGCCAGCATCCAGCCCGAGCTGGTGGGCAGGATGTAGACATTGCGCTGGGTGAGCTGCAGCGTGTCGGACAGCGGCAGGCGTGCCTGCCACCAGCGCTGGAAGCGCCTGCGAAGGCGCGCCACGGGGCTGAGCCGCGCGGCCAGGCCGCGCCAGCCCGTGGTCGTCGTGAGGGAAGGGTGGGCGGCGGATTCCATCGATCAGGGCAGCGGCACGGCATCGACCATGGCGCGCACCTGCTCGACCGCGCCGCGCCCGGCGTCGCCCACGGGCACCAGGCGGTGGGCAATGGTTTGCGGCAGCACGGCCTGCACATCGTCCGGCGCCACATAGTCGCGCCCGCTGATCAGCGCCTGGGCCTTGGCGGCGCGCAGCATGGCAATGCCCGCGCGGGGCGACAGGCCCTGCAAGAACCAGCGCCCCGAGCGGGTGGCGGCGATCAGGTCCTGCACGTAGTTGAGCAGGGGATCTGCGGTGTGCACGGCCTGCACCTGGCGCTGCAGCTCGGCCAGTTCGTCGGCGGACAGCAGAGGCAGCAGGCTGCTCACCATGTCGCGCCGGTCGGCGCCCGACAGCAGCAGGCGCTCGGCGGCGCGGTCGGGGTAGCCGATGGAGATGCGCATCAAGAAGCGGTCAAGTTGCGACTCGGGCAGCGCAAAGGTGCCCAGCTGGTCGTGTGGGTTCTGGGTGGCGATCACGAAGAAGGGGTGGGGCAGGGCGCGGGTTTCGCCCTCGACCGACACCTGCTTTTCTTCCATGGCTTCCAGCAGGGCGCTTTGCGTCTTGGGGCTGGCGCGGTTGATTTCGTCGGCCAGCAGCACCTGGGCAAACACCGGGCCGGGATGGAACACAAAGGCTTCCTTGCCACGTTCGTACACCGACACGCCGGTCAGGTCGCTGGGCATGAGGTCGGCAGTGAACTGGACGCGCGAAAACTGCAGCCCAAAGGTGTGGGACAACGCGTGCGCCAGTGTGGTCTTGCCCACACCCGGCACGTCTTCAATGAGCAGATGCCCCCCCGCCAGCAGGCAGGCCACGCAGTCCTGAACCTGGGCCTTTTTTCCCACGATCACCGTGTTAAGCTGATCCAGAAGCGATTTGATCTTGTGCTGTGCATTCATGGCACGACGTTATCCGAAAAACGGCAAAAAATGCGAGACGCGGGGACAAGACTGTGAGCAAGACGGGCTATTTCACCCATCGGGATTGTTGGAAGCACGAGATGGGCCCGGGCCACCCCGAATGCCCCGAGCGGCTGGATGCGATTGAAGACCGTTTGCTGGTCACTGGCGTGGGAGATGCGCTGGAGCGCTACGAAGCCCCGGAAGCCTCGCTGGCCGACATCGAACTGGCCCATGGCCGCATGCACATCGCCGCCTTGCGCGGGATGTCTGACCGGCTCAACGAAGAGCTGATGGCCGGCGGCCCCAGCTATGCGCAGATTGACACCGACACCTCCATCAACGCCCACACCTGGAAGGCGTCGCTGCGTGCTGCGGGTGCTGCGCTGGCCGCCACCGACGCGGTGATGGCAGGCGAGGTCGAAAATGCCTTCTGCTCCGTGCGCCCCCCGGGGCACCATGCCTGCCGCGACAAAGCGATGGGCTTTTGCTTTTTCAACAACGTGGCGGTGGCGGTGAAATATGCGCTGCAGCGCTACAACCTGCAGCGCGTGGCGGTGGTGGACTTTGACGTGCACCACGGCAATGGCACGGAGGACATCCTGGCCAATGACCCGCGGGCGCTGATGGTCAGCATCTTCCAGCATCCGTTCTACCCCTACAGCGGCGACCACGATCCCGCCCCCAACATGGTCAACGTGCCAGTGCCCGCGTACACACGCGGCATGGACATCCGCGAGATCATCGAGATGATGTGGATGCCCCGGCTGGAGGCCTTCAAGCCCGAGATGATTTTTGTGAGCGCCGGTTTTGATGGCCACCGCGAGGACGACATGGGCCAGCTGGGTCTGACCGAGCAGGACTACACCTGGATCACCCAGCGCGTGAAGGACGTGGCCCGGCGCTACTCCAAGGGCCGCATCGTGTCGTGCCTGGAGGGTGGCTACGTGATGGGGCCGCTGGCGCGCAGTGTGGAGGCGCATTTGCGGGTCCTGGCCGATCTTTGACTCCCCCTGAGCCGCCTGCGGCGTCTCCCCCCCTGAGGGGGGCGCCACCCGTGGCCTGGCGGAGCCAGCTCCACGGTGGCACTGGCCTCATGCGCGCCTGTTTCAAACGCCCCTCGCATTGCTGTGCACAGGAGAAACAACATGACGATTCCAAATTCTGACGAGCTGCTGCTGATCACCCGTGATACGCGCGGTGTGATCACCCTCACTTTGAACGACCCTGCACGCTTCAATGCGTTGGGCTCTGAAATGCTGACAGCCCTGCAACAGGCGCTGGACGAAGCGGGCCGCGACGAATCTGTGCGCGTGGTGGTGCTGGCCGCAGCAGGCAAGGCCTTCTGTGCCGGGCACAACCTCAAGGACATGGCGGCGAACCCGGACCTGGCGTACTACCAAAAGCTGTTTGCGCAATGCAGCCGCATGATGCTGACCATCCACAAGCTGCCAGTACCCGTGATCGCCAGGGTTCAGGGCATGGCGACGGCCGCAGGCTGCCAGCTGGTGGCGCAGTGTGACCTGGCCGTGGCGGCCGACAGCGCGAGTTTTGCCACCAGTGGCATCCACTACGGCCTGTTCTGCGCAACGCCGAGCGTGCCGCTGGTGCGCAATGTGCCCGCCAAGCGGGCGATGGAAATGCTGCTCACCGGCGACTTCATGGATGCGCCCACTGCACTCGCGCAAGGGCTGGTGAACCGGGTGGTGCCCGCCGATGCGCTGGATGCCGAGGTCGAGCAATTGGTGCAATCCATCCTGCAAAAGCCCCGTGTGGCCGTGGCCATGGGCAAGGCGCTGGTGTACCAGCAGCGCGAGCTGGGCATTGATGCCGCCTACCAGTTGGCAGGCCAGACCATGGCCACCAACATGATGGACTCGGCCGCCCAGGAGGGCGCCTGTGCGTTTGCCGAAAAACGCCAGCCCGCCTGGAAGCGTTGAGGCACCGCACGATGGACAAGCCGATGCTCGACGACGTGGGCCTGTGGGTGCAGGCCTTTCTCAGCCCCACGGTGCTGGTGGAGCTGGCTGTTTTGGCAGTCTGCGTGGGCCTGGCCTGGGGGCTGGTGGCGCTGCTGCAGCGCGGCCTGCGCCGGGGCGACCCGCGCTCCATCCTGTTTGGTGTGCGGATCGTGGATGGCGCGCTGTTTCCGCTGGTGCTGCTGAGTCTGGCCTACATCGCGCGCACCCTGCTGCACCATTGGGTGGCGTTGGCGGCTTTCAAGATTGCGATCCCGGTGCTGGTGGCGCTGGTGGTCATTCGCATTGGCGTGAAGGTTCTGCAGGTGGCCTACCCGGACGCTGCCTGGGTGCGGCCCATCGAGCGCTCCATCTCCTGGATGGCGTGGCTGGGCATGGTGCTGTGGGTCACCGGGCTGCTGCCGCTGGTGCTGGACGAGCTGGACCAGATCCACTGGAAAGTGGGCGGGGCGACGCTGTCGGTGCGCACCATCATCGAAGGGGCGGTCACCGCAGCGGCAGTGCTGCTGATTGCCCTGTGGATCTCGGCGGCCATCGAGTCGCGGCTGCTGCGCTCGGCCACGGGTGCCGAGCTGTCGCTGCGCAAGGCGGTGAGCAATGCGGTGCGGGCGCTGCTGGTGTTTGTGGGCTTGCTGGTGGCCTTGTCGTCGGTGGGCATCGACCTGACTGCGCTGTCGGTGCTGGGCGGTGCGGTCGGCGTGGGCATTGGCTTTGGCCTGCAGAAGCTGGCCGCCAACTATGTGAGCGGTTTTGTGATCCTGGCCGAGCGCAGCATGCGCATCGGCGACAACGTCAAGCTCGATACGTTCGAGGGGCGCATCACGCAAATCAATGCCCGCTACACCGTCATACGCTCGCCCTCGGGGCGCGAATCCATCGTGCCCAACGAACTCTTGATCACCCAGCGGGTGGAAAACCTGTCGCTGTCAGACCCGCGCGTGTGGATGTCCACCGTGGTCAGCGTGGCCTATGAGAGCGATGTGGACCAGGTGGCCCAGTTGCTCACCGATGCCGCCCTGGTCAGCCCGCGCGTGCTGCGCGACCCCGCCCCCAGCGCCGCGCTGTCGGCCTTCGGGGCCGATGGGCTGGAGTTCACCGTGGGCTTCTGGATTGCAGACCCTGAAAACGGATTCCTGGGACTGCGCTCGGACATCAACCGGGCCATCCTGAGTGCGCTGCGGGCCCACCAGATCGAAATCCCTTACCCCCAGCGGGTCATGCATGTGCAGGTCGATGGCGCAGTCCCTGCAGCGATGTCGCCGGGCGGGGCTCCCGCGCCAGCACCGGCTTCGGCGGGCTGATCCGGTTGCAGGGTGATACCCCGGCGGGTGCCCGGTAGCGCAGGCGACAGCAAACTCTAGACACTGGCCTGGTTCACTCGCCTATAATTCACAAAAAGCACGATCGTTCTTTTTTGTGATTGTGCAGTCTGTGTGGTGGCTCCGTAGCGCTTTCGCTGCAGTGCGACATAGAATGTTCTAGTTTACGTAAACGTCAATTCAACCAACTCTCTAGGAGCCGCAGCAATGAAGGTCTTGGTCCCTGTCAAGCGCGTGGTGGACTACAACGTGAAGGTCCGCGTGAAGTCGGACAACACGGGTGTGGACATCGCCAACGTGAAGATGAGCATGAACCCCTTTGACGAAATCGCCGTCGAAGAGGCCGTGCGCCTGAAAGAAAAAGGCCTGGTGACCGAAGTCATCGCAGTCTCCTGCGGCGTGGCCCAGTGCCAGGAAACCCTGCGCACAGCCATGGCGATTGGCGCCGACCGCGCCATCCTGGTCGAGACCGACGTGGAACTGCAGCCCCTGGCCGTGGCCAAGCTCCTGAAGGCCCTGGTGGACAAAGAGCAACCCTCGCTCATCATCCTGGGCAAACAAGCCATCGATGACGACGCCAACCAGACCGGCCAGATGCTGGCGGCCCTGGCCGACCTGCCCCAGGCCACGTTCGCCAGCAAGGTTGAACTGGCTGCAGACAAGGTCAGCGTGACCCGCGAAGTGGACGGCGGCCTGGAAACCCTGGCCCTGACGCTGCCCGCCGTCATCACCACCGACCTGCGTCTGAACGAGCCCCGCTACGTCACCTTGCCCAACATCATGAAGGCCAAGAAAAAGCAGCTCGATACCGTCAAGCCCGAAGACCTCGGTGTGGACGTGGCTCCGCGCCTGAAGACCCTCAAGGTGACCGAGCCCGCCAAGCGCGGCGCTGGCATCAAGGTGGCCGACGTGGCCGCCCTGGTCGAAAAACTCAAGAACGAAGCGAAGGTGATCTAAATGTCGGTACTCGTTATTGCTGAACACGACAACGCGTCCATCAAGGGCGCCACGCTGAACACCGTGACGGCCGCTGTGGCCTGCGGCGGCGACGTGCACGTGCTGGTGGCCGGCCACAACGCCGGTGCTGCTGCACAAGCCGCCTCCAAAATAGCCGGTGTTGCCAAGGTCATCCACGCCGACGCCCCTGGCCTGGAACACGGCCTGGCAGAAAACGTGGCCGCGCAAGTCCTCGCCATCGCATCCAACTACAGCCACATCCTGTTCCCCGCGACTGCCAGCGGCAAGAACGTGGCCCCCCGCGTGGCGGCCAAGCTGGACGTGGCCCAGATCAGCGACATCACCAAGGTGATCGCAACCGATACGTTTGAGCGCCCCATCTACGCCGGCAACGCCATTGCCACCGTGCAAAGCCAAGATGCCGTCAAGATCATCACCGTGCGCACCACCGGCTTTGACGCCGCAGCCGCCACGGGTGGCAGCGCCGCTGTCGAAACCGCCGCCGCCACGGCCGACGCAGGCAAGAGCAGCTTCGTGGGCAGCGAAATCGCCAAGAGCGACCGCCCCGAGCTGACCGCTGCCAAGATCATCGTCTCCGGTGGTCGTGCGCTGGGCAGCAAGGAAAAGTTCGACGAAGTCATGACGCCCCTGGCCGACAAGCTGGGCGCCGCCCTGGGTGCCAGCCGCGC
>NZ_JBQEOV010000020.1:95984-101924 GCF_052045435.1 Acidovorax sp. 22279 | reverse complement strand
TGCTGGCTGCGCCTGCGGCGGGGCGGTTGCGGGGTGAGCATGGGCGTCGGAGCGCCCATGCCTCGTGCACTGACTCGCCGTGGATGTCTGAACGAAGCTGCAACGCAGCGCAGTGAGTTCCACGGCGCACCCCACAGCCGCCCCGCCGCAGGTTTGCCCCTTCGCGTTGCGAAGGGGTCGCAGACTGGGGGTCGCCTTTTCTTTGGTGACTTTCTTTTGGCGAAGCAAAAGAAAGTTACTCGCACGCCGGGCGACTCCCGGCCTCCGCCTTCAACCCAGGCATGCGATCCAATCAGCAACCACAAGAAAACGCTATGAAATCAATAGCTACCACCGCATATTCCACTAGCGAATCCAGCCAAAATCACCCCAAAACCCCAGACACCAGCCTCACCACCCGGTCACACCGGGCCGCCAGCGACTCATCGTGCGTCACCATCACAAACGCCGTGCCCTGGTCCCGCGCCAATTGCAGCATCAAGTCAAACACCCCATCAGCCGTACTCCGGTCCAGATTGCCCGTAGGCTCGTCCGCCAGCACACACGCAGGCCGGGTCACCAAGGCCCGCGCAATCGCCACCCGCTGACGCTCACCGCCCGACAGCTCGGCCGGCCGGTGCATCAGCCGCTCCTTCAAACCGACCGACGCCAGCACCCGCTCCGCCTCGGCATGGCACTGCGCCAACGGCAGACGGCGAATGCGCAGCGGCATCGCCACGTTGTCCAGCGCACTGAACTCCGGCAGCAGGTGGTGGAACTGGTAGATAAACCCCAGGTGCTGGTTGCGCAGCTGCCCCTGGCGCTCCGCCGACAGCGACGACATCTCCTCGCCCTTCAGGCGCACCGTGCCCGCCGTGGGTGCATCCAGCCCGCCCAGCAGGTGCAGCAAGGTGCTCTTGCCCGAGCCCGAGGCACCCACGATCGCCAGCGTTTCACCCGCATGGATCTGCAGGTCCACGCCCTTGAGCACGGTCACATCCAGGCGGCCTTCGGTAAAGCGTTTGGTCAGGCCCTTGGCTTCCAGCACCACCGGGTGAGCGTTGTTTTTATTGTCGTTGGAGGTGGGATTACTCATAACGCAGCGCCTCGGCAGGGTTCACACGGCTGGCGCGCCAGCTGGGGTACAGGGTGGCCACAAAGGCCAGCACCAGCGAGATGACCGCAATGGGCACGATGTCGCTGCTCTGCGGCTCGCTGGGCATCTTGCTGATGAGATAGATGTCCTTGGGCAAAAAGCTCGCGTTCAGTGCGCGCTCGATGGCCGGCACGATCACGTCGATGTTGAAGGCGATGCCCAGGCCCAGCAGCAGGCCCACCAGCGTGCCAATCACACCCACCATCGCGCCCTGCACCACGAAGATGCCCATGATGCTCTTGGGGCTGGCGCCCAGCGTGCGCAGGATGGCGATGTCAGCGCGCTTGTCGGTCACCGTCATCACCAGCGTGGAGACCAGGTTGAACGCCGCCACGGCCACGATGAGCGTGAGGATGATGAACATCATGCGTTTTTCGAGCTGCACCGCGGCGAACCAGGTACGGTTCTGCTGCGTCCAGTCGCGGATCAGTAGCTGGCCGCTCAGGGACTGCGCCAGTTGCTGCGCCACCTCGCGGGCCAGGTGCAGGTCCTTGAGCTTGAGGCGTACACCCGTGGGGCCTTCCAAGCGGAAGATGCGCTGCGCGTCCTCATGGTGCAGCAGCACCAGGGCCGAGTCGTATTCGTAGTGGCCCGAGTCAAACGTGCCCGCCACCGTCATCTGCTTGAGGCGCGGCACCACGCCTGCGGGCGTCACCTGGCCGGCGGGCGCTATCAGCGTCACCGGGTCGCCCACCCGCACGCCCAGGGCACGGGCCAGCTCGCCCCCCAGCACCACGCGGAACTCGCCGGGCACCAGAAGGTTCAGCGTCTTCTCGTTGGTGGCGGCCAGGTCGGTCACCGCGCCTTCCAGGGCCGGATCGATGCCACGCACCAGAGCACCTTTCATGTCTTCGCCACGCGCCAGCAGGGCCTGGGCCGCCACAAAAGGTGCAGCCCCGATCACATTCGGGTTCTTCTTGGCCTCGGCCAGGGTGAGCGCCGGGTCCGGCAGTGCGGCCCCCAGGGGCGCAAAGATCTCGATGTGCGAGACCACGCTGAGCATGCGGTCGCGCACGTCCTTCTGAAAGCCGTTCATCACCGACAGCACGATGATCAGCGCCGCCACCCCCAGCGCAATGCCCAGCATGGACACGCCCGAGATGAACGAGATGAAGCCATTGCGCCGCGTGGCGCGGCCCGCGCGCGTGTAGCGCCAGCCCAGGGCCAGTTCGTAGGGAATTTGCATGGATTAGGAAAGAAGGACCTGTACGGTGCGGAATGCACGCTACGGGCCGGGCCGATTGTGGCATCCCGGACAATACGCCCATGTCGGACACCACCCATTTGCTCATTCCCTACGCCGCCAGCGCCTCGCCGGGATGCCAGCAAGCCCAACAGGGCCTGGCCCTGCCCCACCTGGAACGGCTGCTGGCCCGGCTCAGCCCCCATCCCGCCCAGAGCGACAGCGGCGAAGAAACCAGCTTCTCCGCCCCCCATGAACGCGCCCTGGCCCGCGCCCTGAGCCTGCCTGCTCAGGACGGCCGCATCCCTTGGGCCGCCTGGCACCGCCACCAGCAAGGCCTGACGACCCACGACGAAGCCTGGGCCTTCGTCACGCCCTGCCAGTGGCAGGTCAGCACCGACCACGTCACCCTGCGCGACCCCGAACAGCTGGGGCTGGACGAAGCCGCGTCCCGCGCGCTGCTGGCCATCGTGGCGCCCTGGTTTGCCGAGGACGGCATCACCCTGCACTACGACCAGCCCACGCGCTGGCTGGCCAGCGGGCCGCTGTTTGCCGACCTGGCCACCGCGTCGCTGGAGCGCGTGCTGCTGCGCGACGTGCGCGCCTGGATGCCCGATGTGAAACAAGCCCGCACCCTGCACCGCCTGCACAGCGAGATGCAGATGCTGCTGTACACCCACGCCTTCAACGACGAGCGCTCAGCGCGCGGGCTGCCCGTCGTCAACTCGTTCTGGGTGCACGGCACGGGCGCACTGGCTGGCCCACCGCTTGGCACTGTGCCCCCCCACATGCCCACCAACCTGCGGGACGCCGCCTTGCACGACGACTGGCGCACCTGGGCCAGCGCCTGGGCCGCGCTGGACGCAGGCCCCGTGGCCGACCTGCTGCGCCGGGCCGAAAGCGGCACGCCCGTGCAACTGACCCTGTGCGGCGAACGCAATGCGCTGGGCTTCCACACCGCTCCACGCAGCCTTGCACAGCGGATTCAAAGTCTTTTTCGCCCCATGCGCTGGTCGAATATGCTGGTGCAGCTATGAAAATAATAGCAAGAGACATTCCACCCCGCGCCGCCTGGGCGCTGGAGCAGGCCGGCGTGCACCCGCTGCTGGCGCGCCTGTACGCCGCGCGTGGCGTGCGGGCCAAGGACGAACTGGACGATGGCCTGGGCCGCCTGCTGCCGCCCAGTGGCGACCACGGCTTGAAGGGCATTGACGCTGCAGCCCGCCTGCTGGCCGATGCCATGGCGCAGAACCAACGGCTCATCATCGTGGCCGACTACGACTGCGACGGCGCCACCGCCTGCGCCGTGGGTGTGCGCGGCCTGCGGCTGCTGGGCGCCCAGAACGTGGACTACCTGGTGCCCGACCGCGTGACCGACGGCTACGGCCTCACCGCCTCGATCGCCCGCCGCGTGGCCGAGCGGGGTGCCGACATGCTCATCACCGTGGACAACGGCATCGCCAGCGTGGACGGCGTGGCCGAGGCCAAGGCGCTGGGCCTGCAGGTGCTGGTGACCGACCACCACCTGCCTGGCCCCGAGCTGCCTGCGGCGGACGCCATCGTCAACCCCAACCAGCCCGGCTGCCCGTTCGAGAGCAAGTCCATGGCCGGGGTGGGCGTGATGTTTTATGTGCTGCTGGCCCTGCGCGCCGAGCTGCGTGCGCGTGGCGTGTTCGACGCCGCCACGCAACCCAAGCTCGACCCCTTGCTCACCCTGGTGGCGCTGGGCACCGTGGCCGACGTGGTCAAGCTGGATGCCAACAATCGCCGCCTGGTCGCCCAGGGCTTGAAGCGCATCCGCGCGGGGCAGATGCCCGCAGGCATCGCCGCCCTGTTCCACGCCGCCGGCCGCAAGGCGCCCGTGGCCACCACCTTCGACTTTGGCTTTGCTTTAGGCCCACGCATCAACGCCGCAGGCCGCCTGGCCGACATGACGCTGGGCATCGAATGCCTGCTGACGGACGACGCAGGCCGCGCTGCCGAACTGGCCGCCACGCTGGACGGCATCAACCGCGAGCGCCGCGACATTGAAAGCGGCATGCGCGAACAGGCCATGCTGATGGCCGAGAGCCTGTTTGACGAGAGCGAGGAGCCCCCGCCCGCCATCAGCGTGTTCGACCCCGACTTCCACGAAGGCGTGGTCGGCATCGTGGCCAGCCGCATCAAGGACAAGCTGCACCGCCCCACCTTCGTGTTTGCGGCCAGCAGCGCGCCGGGCAAAGAGCATGAACTCAAAGGCTCGGGCCGCTCCATCCCCGGCTTTCACCTGCGCGACGCGCTGGACCTGGTGGCCAAGCGCCACCCGGGCGTGATCCTCAAGTTCGGCGGCCACGCCATGGCGGCGGGCTGCACCGTGGCGGAGGAATCGTTCGACGTGTTCGAGCAGGCCTTTGCCCAGGTGGCGCAGGAATGGCTGGACGCCGCCACCCTCACCCGCCGCATCGAAACCGACGGCCCGCTGGCCCCCGAATACTGCCGCGCCGACATCGTGGACACGCTGCACCGCGAGGTCTGGGGCCAGGGCTTTGCGCCCCCCACCTTCAGCGAAGAGGTGCAGATCGTGAGCCAGCGCCTGGTGGGCGAGGCCAAGAACCACCTGTCGCTCAAGCTCATCCACCAGGGCAACCCCGTGGATGCCATCTGGTTCGGCCACACCGAGCAGTTGCCTGCCCGGGTGCTGCTGGCCTTCCGCCTGGATGTGAACGAGTGGAAGGGCGAGCGCAAGGTGCAGTTTCTGGTCGAAGGCGCGCAGGTGTAGCGCGCCACCGCTCAAGCCTGCGTCGGCCCCTTGCTTCGCTGGCGGATCACGGTCACCGGCTCACCGCCTTGCCCCCAGTTACGAGAACCTGTTTGAGGTATTTTCGGGGTCGCACAAGTCCCTTGCCGGGATGGGATGCAAGGCGCGGGGCGCAGTTGATAGCTCAGCTATCAACAAGCGCCGCAACGCCGCAGACCGCCCGGCAAGGCACTTGCCCGAAGGGTTGGAGTGAAATCGGGCGATTGGACGCCCCGGCTGCTTGCATGGGCATGAGCCCATGCGGCGCACCCGAAGCATCCACTCATCCCGATTGCACTCCAATGCGATCCCCGAAAATGCCTCAAACAGGTTCTGCAGATCCACCTCGTCGATGATGACGGTGACACTTTCCGGCCGCTTGTCCAGCACCTGCTGCATGAGCTGGGTCACGCCCGCAATCAGGGCGGCTTTCTGGGCTGCGGTAGTCGGCAGGTCGCGGCGCGCAAGGCGGATGTTGACCAGGGGCATCGGAGAATCCTTTCAAGGTGCACCAAAACAAAAGGCAGCTCACGCTGCCTTGCTGTCAAATCGGCCGGAATACCGACCACAAAAAATAGCCGCCAGCGCTTGATGGTCATGTGCTGGCCGCTATCGATTTAGAAGCTCTCCCAATCGTCATCGCCACCCTGCGCCGCTGCCTTGGCTGCGGGGGCGGGGGCGGGCGCCTTGGCCGCAGGCAGGCGCGCCGGGGCAGGCGCAGGTGCCTTCGGGGTGGCGGAAGACGCCACGCGGGGCGCGCTGGCCGTTGCCTTGGCCACGGCGGGCCGTGGCGCAGGCGCCGGTGCTGCAGCGCGGGGTGCCGCTGCCGGCGCCCGGGTGGCCACC